>JASGCW010000172.1 GCA_030053945.1 Limnohabitans sp. | reverse complement strand
TTTTTCAACCTAATGGAAAAATATTCCTATTAATAGAATGCAAAGCACCAGAAGTACAAATTACACAGCAAACTTTTGATCAAATTGCGCGATATAATTTGGTTTTAAATGCGCAATACTTAATGGTTACTAATGGAATAAATCATTTTTACTGCCAAATGGATTTTGAAAAGGAACAATACACTTTTTTGAGAGAATTACCAGATTTTAAATCGATTTAATATGTTTAAATTTATAGAAAATCATTTACAAGGAAAAAAAGTCTTTTTATGGTTCGTCGCCACCCAAATCATATACTTCACAATGGTATTTGTCAATATACCTAATTCTGATTTTGAGACTTATAAAATTTTTGACATCAGGATATTTGGATACAATTATTTAGAAGCTACTACCCTATTAAATCATTTAGGAAACGAAGGACGTTATGTTTATTTATACCAACAAATTCCTTTAGATTTAATTTTTCCGTTCTTATTCTGTATAAGTTCAATTTTGATTTTAGGTTATTTTCTAAAAAAAATAAATTTATACGAGTCAAAGTTTCGTTTTCTTTTGTTCGTACCTTTATTATCAAACCTTTTTGATTACTTTGAAAATTTTAGTGTTATAAAAATGCTAACTTCATTTCCTGAAATTTCAGAAAAATTAGTTGTATTCGCGAGCAACTGTACAATAATTAAGTTTCTTTTAACTAGTATTTATTTAGTAGTACTTATTTTTGTTATTCTAAAATTAGGGTTAAAGAAGTTTTTATAAAAATTTAATGAAAAAAATCGCCGTTGTAATTCTCAACTGGAATGGTCAAAAATTATTAGAAGAATTTTTGCCATCTGTTATTCAATATTCTTCTGAAGCTAATATTTATGTGGCAGACAACGCCTCGACAGATGATTCAGTTACATTTATTGAAAACCAATACCCTGCCGTCAAAATAATTAAGAATACTGGTAATTATGGCTATGCAAAAGGCTATAATGAAGCTTTAACTTTTGTTGAAGAAGATATATATGCATTGGTTAATTCTGACATAGAAGTTACTAAAAACTGGTTACAACCTATTTTAGAATTATTTGATAAAGATGAAACCGTAGGAATTGCGCAGCCAAAAATCCTTGATTACAAAGACAAGAAAATGTTTGAATATGCTGGAGCTGGTGGCGGATTTATTGATAAATATGGATACCCGTTTTGCCGCGGACGCATTTTTGAAACTCTTGAGGAAGACAAAGGACAATACAATGACATTATTGATATTTTCTGGGCTACGGGAGCTTGTTTATTTATCAGAAAAAAAGTTTTTAGAGAATTAAATGGTTTTGATTCTGACTTTTTTGCGCATCAAGAGGAAATAGATTTATGTTGGCGTGCTTTTAATAAAGGCTATATCGCAAAATACTGCGGATTGTCAACAGTATATCACGTGGGCGGTGCGACTTTAAAAACTGGTAGTCCTATGAAAACATTTCTAAATTTTAGAAATTCATTATGGATGATGACCAAAAACCTACCAGCTAAAAAATTATTTGCAGTAATTTTTGTTAGAATGTTACTAGATGGAATTGCTGGTATCAAATTTCTTGCAGAAGGAAAACCCAAACATTTATGGGCTATATTAAAATCACATTTCTATTTTTATTGGAACCTACCTAAATACATAAAAAAGAGAGACTTAAGCCAAAAAGAAAATTATCACAAAATAAACTCAATAGTTCACCGTTATTTTGTCAAGAATGGCAAAGTATTTGCGGATTTATAGAAAACTCAAAATAAATAATATGAGAAAAACAGCACTATTATTACCAGCTTTAGCACTAATTGCAACTTCATGTGTATCTAAAAAGAAATTTGCAGAGTTAGAAGCAAAAAACAAAGAAACACAAGATTTATTAAACTCAGCAACTGTTAAACTTAATGCCTGCTTAGAAGAAAAATCAGGATTAAATGCTAGCTTAACAGCTTTGCAAAATGAAAATGACAATCTAAAAAAGAATAACTCTGATTTGATTAACACTTCAAAAGAAATGACGGTTTTAACTCAAAAAGGAGCTCAAAACATCGAAAAAGCTTTAGAAACAATTAAAGAAAAAGACTTAAAAATCAACCGTTTGCAAGATGCATTAACAAAAAAAGATTCGGTTACTTTAGCACTCGTTACAAGTTTAAAGAAAGAAGTAGGTATCTCTGACCCAGATATTAACATTAATGTTGAAAAAGGTGTCGTATTTATTTCAATAGCAGATAAGTTAATGTTCAAAAGCGGAAGTTATATCGTTAGTGACCGTGCAAAAGAAGTTTTAGCTAAAGTAGCTAAAGTAGTAAATAGCAAACCCGACTTTGAATGTATGGTAGAAGGGCATACTGACAATGTTCCATTTACAGGAAATGCGATTTTATTAGATAACTGGGATTTGAGCGTGAAACGTTCTACAGCAATAGTACGTGTTCTAACAAAAGACCTAGGAGTAAATCCTAAACAATTGATTGCTGCTGGTCGTGGAGAATATATCCCTTTAGTAGATAATAATACAGCTGAAAATCGTTCGACAAATCGCAGAACTCGCATTGTTGTACTTCCTAAAATCGATCAATTTTATGATATGATTGAAAAAGAAATGAAAAACTTGAGTAAATAATCAGGGATGGATGATGGGTGATGGGTGATGGATGATGGAAGTGGGAAGATGGAAGTAAGAAGAAATTTGAGATTTGAGATTTGAAATTTGGAATTTGGGGTTTTTGGTTGGGAGATGGAAGTTAGAAGAAATTTGAAATTTATTTGGAATTAATAAGGTTAAAAATATGTAATTTGTGGCATTTTACTTAACAAACTAATAAAACTATGAATGAACATTTAAAATTTACTTCAAAACTGATTGGTAAAATTTCTTTAAGCTTTATAAAAATAAACGTTATTGGACAACTTACTGCATTGCTTATATCTATAATTAGTTTAATAACCTTAGTCAATCAATCTGGCTCTGAATCAGGTTTTTTTAAATCTATACTAGAATTATTTACAAGCAGACCTTTTGCAATTAGTATTGTATTATTATTGATTATAGCAATACCTTTCATACTATTTTCATTTGGCAACAAATACCTAATTTCAAAAATTATTCATCTTATAATTGCTGAAAAAGGAGAAAAAGTTATTTATCCTATTTTAGATACAACATTCAACAAAATTAAATCAACACACCCCCCCTTAGTTGAAAAAGGTGCCGATTTCTTAACACTAAAACTTAAGTTTTTACAAGAAATAAAATCTTCTACTGAAAACAAATGGGTAAAAAAAGCTATAACTTATGGTTTTTCTAAAATTGAAATAAACGAAAATGATCTTCAACAAGAAAATGTAGATTTTGGAGAACTAATCAAAATAAAAGTGATGGGAATTTTAAAAGAAATTTCTGAACCAGACAAATTGTTCTTTTGGATTATTCTTGGAATAAATTCACTTGTTTTAACACTAATTATCTTGAAAGTTATTTAATTTTTAGAGTCTGCAAACTAAAAAAATAAATTCATTTTACGTCTGACTGTTTTTTAAAACAGTCAGACGTAAAAATATTTGGACTACAAAATATCCAAACTTCCTTTACCCTCTCGAATTACTTCGGGTTCATCACCTGATAAATCAATTATTGTAGAAGCGTGATTATCACCATAACCACCATCAATTACTACATCTACTATATTTTGCCATTTTTCAAAGATTAACTCGGGATCGGTTGTATATTCTATTACTTCATCTTCATCGTGAATGGAAGTAGAAACGATAGGGTTTCCTAATTTTCTAACAATTTCTAAAGCTATTTCGTTATCAGGAACACGAATACCAACAGTAGTCTTCTTTTTAAATTCTTTAGGTAGATTATTATTTCCAGGTAAAATGAATGTATAAGGTCCAGGCAATGCTCTTTTTAAAATTTTAAATGTCGAAGTATCTATTTGCTTGATATAATCTGAAATATGACTCAAATCACTACAAACAAAAGAGAAATTTGCTTTTTCCAACTTCACTCCTTTGATTTTTGCTATGCGTTCTAAGGCTTTGGTATTGGTTATATCACAGCCCAAACCATAAACGGTATCGGTAGGATAAATGATTAAAGCACCATCTTTTAAGGCTTTAACTACCTTATTAATTTCCTTTTCATTAGGATTTTCAGGATATATTTTGATGAATTGAGCCACAAGATTTCAGATTTTAGATTGTTGATTTTAGATTTAAGAATTACTAATTACTTATCACTTTTTACTATTCACTTTTTACTATTCACTAAAGTTACTTTTTTTTCTTGCTTTTCACAACTCCTTTTTCAGCAAATTCTAGCCCGAAAATTATCCATTTGTGTAACAGCGCTTCCGTTTGAAAAGCTTCTGGATTTATAAATAAAAATTCTTTCATTGTATTTCCTGTGAAATTCATAGGTTCTACTCCGTTTTCTTCTAAAAGTTTTTCATAATGCTCCTCCATTACCCGAAGCATAATTTGGTCGTTTAAAACTCCTACACACATTTTATCATTTATCATAAAAGCATAACCGCCAAACATTTTTTTGGATGTAAACACAATTTCTTTTTCTAAAAGGATGTTTTCAATTTTGAGGGCTAGTGTTTCGTTGTAGGGCATAATTAAAAATTCTTTTGTTTAAGTTTGAGAAATAATTTTGTGTTTTCGTCCAAATTATCTCTGGTTAAACACAAATGAGTTAACTTTAATTTTTGATAAAAAAACCTAAGTGGTTGATATGCCCATACAAATTCCTCAGGGGATTGCCTTCCATAATCAGTAACTGTTTTTATGATTTTATTATTTCTTATAAAGATAATAATAAGTAATTCATCATCAGTATGATTTGCTTTATAACTATTTTCAAGATGCACCCAATTTGCTTTTTGAAACGAAGTTATAATTTCTTGAAATTCAGTAGGATTAAATTTTGAAGTATATAAACCTTTTCTTGTATTAAACTCAATACCTTCGAAGATAACTTGCCCGTTTTTATCAATTAGAGTACTAGAAATAGGACAAATTCCATAACAACCAGAACTCTGAATAAAAATTTTATCGAAAGTATCTTTACATTTTATATTATAGCTTCGTTTCTTGAAATACAAAGTATCATTTCTATCTTTAATTAGACATAATTTATACTTATCTAAACTTAAAATTCGATATTTATCATATTGATTTGAAACCTTATCTAGAATTTTCAAACTATCACTATCAATAATATATTTTGTTTTTGTTCCTAAAAAAAGAAATCGCCTATCGTCGAAATCTTTTCCCCCTACATTTTTAAAAAAACCTTCTCGATTAATAATTTCACTTTTTGTATGAAATGAAAAATCATATTTATGTCTTGGTGGTTTTGGTTTAAGCTCTAATGAAGATTCACTAAAATCTTCTTTTTTATTATTACTAGTAATTTTAATTGGTCCAAATTCTTCTTTCTCGATTTCAGTCCAGTTCCCGATAATCTTATCTTGGTAATGATAATTTATCTCTTCCTTACAGGAAATTATTGTAAAAAATGAAAGTATAAATAGTTTTTTCATAACATTTAGATTACCCAACCTTCATTTTCTTTAAAAGGAGTTATAATTTGGTTTTCATCTAATCTAAAATATACTTTTTTGTTAATATCTTCGATTTTAAAATTCAATATAGCTATATCATCATAAGCGATTTAGTAGATGTCTATGTATTGAATTT
>JASGCW010000052.1:27097-27270 GCA_030053945.1 Limnohabitans sp. | reverse complement strand
ATGGTTCATGGTTGATGGTTCATGGTTGATGGTTCATGGTTGATGGTTCATGGTTCATGGTTGATGGTTCATGGTTGATGGTTCATAGTTGATGGTTCATGGTTGATGGTTCATGGTTGATGGTTGATGGTTCATGGTTGATGGTTCATAGGTGATGGTTGATGGTTCATAGG
>JASGCW010000052.1:0-26997 GCA_030053945.1 Limnohabitans sp. | reverse complement strand
TGATGGTTCATGGTTCATGGGTGATGGTTCATAGTTCATAGTTCATGGTTCATGGGTGATGGTTCATGGTTCATGGGTGATGGTTCATAGTTCATAGTTCATGGTTCATGGTTCATGGTTGATGGTTCATAGTTCATGGTTGATGGTTCATGGGTGATGGTTCATGGTTGATGGTTGATGGTTCATGGGTGATGGTTCATAGTTCATGGTTGATGGTTCATAGTTGATGGTTGATGGTTGATGGTTCATGGGTGATGGTTCATAGTTCATAGTTCATGGGTGATGGGTCATAATGCCTAAAAAGAGTTGACCGTTTTTTCACTATTCACTTTTCACATCTCACTTTTCACATCTCACTTTTCACTTTTCACATCTCACTATTCACTATTCACTTAATGTTGCAAAACCTGCTGTGCTTAAAAATTTTCTACGGCTAAAGTTTGTCATTCTTATTTATTTTTTACAGTGTTTATCCAATCTGTAATACCAAGATATACTTGCTTGGCAACTTGTGTTTGAAAAGTTTTTGTAACAATACGTTTTTCATCGGCAATGTTACTTAAAAACCCTATTTCTAAAAGGCAATTGGCAAAATCGGTGGGCGCATTTAGTGCAAAATTAAAATTGCCAATATTGCCGTATTCGTTCATTTTTATGGCCAACATACGTTTTAAAATAGCTGTAGTTAATGGCCTAAAACCTATGTGCTTATAGTAAGTACTACTACCGCTTACATCTGGTTTTGATGATGAGTTGAGATGAAAACTTATGAGTAAATCGGGGTTTTCTTGTTGTAGAAATAATACCCTATCGCTGTTGTTAAAAGTGGTGTCGGTGGTTCTAGTTTGTACTATGTTTTTAAAACCCAGCGTTTTAAGTTGCTTTTCAAATGCCTTGGCAAATAGCAGGGTTAAGTTTTTTTCAACCGCATTGGTATTGGTACCACCTGTACCACTATTTGTACCACCGTGCCCGGCATCAATGGCTATTTTTATTTTTTTAATATTTGCCAAATTTGGCTGTCGTTTTACTTTTATTATCAGTGCCTTTTTGTTATAAGCAATTGTGTAGCCCCAGTGTTGTTGGTGTACCAACTCAATAGTTACCCTTACTACATCGTCCTCTATTTGATTGTAGTAAATGTTTTTTATTGCTTTTAGGTTTTGCAGTTGCGTAATCCAGTTGGTATTGCTTTGTACACCATAAATATCTACCATTATTTTACTTGGCGAAATTTCCATCCAGCTTTTATAGGGCAAATGTTCGCCAATGTTTATAGACGCAATATCGTAGCAACTATCGGTGCCTTTTACATACCAACTATCGGTTAAGTAATAGGGTTTTAATTGGGTAACTGTATCGGCTATTACAAACTCTTTGGCTATATAAGCCGTATGATTTTTAGATAGCTGCACCAAAAACATGGCTTGCGAAGAGTCGATAATTTTTAACAACACATTGGTATCTAAATAGCCCATTTTAGCACCACCAAGCCTATCGTTGCCCAAGCCATAGCTTAATGCAGGTAATTTGCCAGTTGTTTTTGCAAGCCAAAAGGGTTTGGCTGTTTCTTGAGCGAATGATGCCGTACTTACCAACAACAGCAGCGCAATTGCGTATTTTTTCATACTTGAAAGATAAATAGTTTACCAATATTAACTTGAAATTTAAAATTCACATATAGCAAACCCAAATTCACATAATTTTTTTTTAAGAATGAGCATGTTAAAGCAAGTTTACAGCGAAAAATGACAATCATGAAGATTTGTAAGCTAAAATTACTTATTCTTTATATATTAATATTTGTAAGCAACTGTACATATTCACAAAAGTACTTTATAACAGGTTGTGTAAAAGACAGTTTGACTTCTCAATTCTTAATAAATGCCAATGTTTCACTTACAGATTTAAAAACAAGTTACACTACACAGGCAATAACGAATAGCGAAGGAGTATTTAAACTAGAAAATATATCTAAGGGTAATTATGAATTAGTTATAAAGTTTATTGGCTACAATACTTTAACACAAAACATAATAGTTGATAATAAAAATATACTAATGTTAGATACTAAACTTTTGAAGCAGGAAACTCAACTGAAGGCAGTAACTGTTGTTTCAGCAAAAAATAAAGCATTTATCAATTTTTCTGGAAATAAAATTATTCTCAATGTTAGTCAAAGCCCTATTGCATCTGGCGGTAATGTGCTAGATGTTATATCACGGGCTCCTGGTATTCTGTTACAAAATGACAATATTACTTTTCGTAATAAAAAAACATTGATATTAATAGATGGAAAGCCCAGCAATTTAAGTGGAAATGATTTACAAGAAATGCTCGCTTCAATATCTGCGAACACTATTGACAAAATTGAAATTTTACCTAGCCCTTCTGCCAAGTATGATGCCCAAGGCGGAAGCATTATAAATATAATTCTAAACAAAATTAATTATGAAGGCATCAATGGTAATTTTAATGTAGGTATTGGAATTGGTAAAAACCTAAAAAACAACGTAGGATTTAATATTAACTACAAAAAATCAAATATAAACCTTGGATTAGCATTTAATTATTTTTATAACCCACAGTATTACGATAATAATTCAATACGGTTTATTGATGCAAGCTTGAAAATACATCAAAGCGAGTATGAAACTAGAACAAGAAACAACAACGCTCTAAAACTAAGTTTTGATTATAATATTACCAAAAACACAGTTTTAGGCATTACAGTAAAAGGAAATACAAATTTGTTAAACAGATCGCTGGCAATTGTTTCAAACTTTCAAAGCCAAAATCAGAATATTGATACTGCTTCTAATACAGGCACTAATGGTAATATTGTTGTACATAATCCCAGTATCAATGTGTATTATAAAACAAAAATTGATTCGGTTGGACGAACCATTACTATAAACACCGACTTGTTTGATTATCAAAAAAAATGGGACGAACAAAGTGCTACATTTTATCAAAAGTCTAACAACCCATCTATATTAAATCTTCAAAATAATACTATTTTAAAAATTAAAACCTATTCTTTTTCAATTGACTTTAGCGAACCGATTAAAAATGGAAAAATTGATTTGGGTTTAAAGACCATGTTTTCAAATAATAGAAATGAAGCAAACTGGCTAACATTTAAAAATGATGTATGGGTTAATGATATTACTAAATCAAATCTCTTTATTTATAAGGAAAACATAAACGCATGTTATTTCTCGTTAGAAAAAATGTTTAAAGATTCATGGGTAATTACAACTGGTTTAAGGGGCGAACAAACAAACACAAGCGGTACTTTAATAAATGATGGCAGCAAGATAAATAAGAATTATTTCAATATATTTCCCAACATCGATATTCAATATGTGAAAGACCCAAGCCACATTATAAGTGTAAAGTATAGAAAAGAGATTGAAAGAGTTGGCTATAACGTAGTAAACTCATTTCTTAAATATATAAGCCAATACAACTTTAGCCAAGGAAATCCATCTATTGAGCCAGAAATTTATCACTCAGTTGATTTTAATTACACCTTAAAACAATCTCTTGTATTGGGTATTAATTACATAAATACACGCAAACTAATAGCCCCCATTTATAAATCAGGAGCAAATAATAGTATTATTTCTACTATCGATAATCTTGGTGCTTCTAATTTATGTTACTGGTATTTGAACCTAAATAAAGCGATTGGTAATGTATGGACAAGTAATTTGACTGGCGGAATTGGTTTTCTTAGCATAGGCACAAATGAGGATAGTTACAAAAGCAATATCTCAACATGGGGTTACCTTATACAATCAAATAACATATTTCAATTTAATAAGGGCTTGAATGTAGAATTATTTTGTGCTTACACTGGTCCCACAATGTTGGGTATATATAGAATTTCTGGTGCATTTAATTCAAGTGTAGGCATCTCTAAATTGGTACTAAAAAACAATGCAACTATTAAACTTTCATTTTCAGACATTTTTAATACGCAAATTCAAAAGTCTGAAACTAGATTTCTAGGTATTAATATTAACGAGAATAGGAAAGCCGAATCACAATTTTTACAATGCTCTTTTTCTTACAAATTCGGAAACAAGAATATGGTTTCCAAAAAAAATAGACAAACAAAAGCCGACGATATAATAAAAAGAATTGCAGAATAATTAATCAAATATAAAAATAACAACAATGAAAAAAACAAGAATGGGTTTACTATTGCTAGTGCAGTTTATATTGCTTGGTAGTAATAGCTACGAACAAAATAGTAAGGCGTTAGACAATACGATACTTTGGAAAATTACTGGAAAGGATATAAAAGAAGCATCCTATATACTATTAACAACACCAACATGCAATCCTCATAGTGTTTTGGGGGCTAAACTATATAAAGTGCTAGAAAGTATTAAAAATATAGCCATTGAGGACAATATAAATTCAAAGGAAAACGCAGTGAAGTTAAAAGATTTATTAGTCCCAAAAACCGATTCACAAAAGTTCAAAAACACTTTATCAGCAACCGAAGTTGACGATTTAATACGAAAAGCAAAAGAAACAAATGCAATTAATGCTGACGCAAATGATTTTCAAATAAAGCTATTTATAAATCAATATCGAAGCCTGTATGTACTATCGTTACTTTATGCTTCTGCTAACCCTTGCAGCACAAGCAGTTTAGAAAAAATTGAAGATATACTAGCCGATTTTTCAAGAAAAAAATCAATTGCATTTGAAGCTTTGTTTAGCCCCGAAGAAATTTTTAATGAATATGACAAATATACTAAAGAATTCTGGCGACAAAATATTCTTTACACTGGTTATAATAATGTACAAGTGAAATCGGCAATTACCATTAAAAATAATTTATACAGCACTGAAAATATGAAAGCCTTGACTGCCTTTCTAGCAAGTAACGATTATTATAAGATAAAATACCAAGAAAATAATATTACAATACACAACAGAGTATTAATAAAAAAAATTATAACCACAATACAAAAGCAACCAACACTAATTGCAATTGGGGTGGTAAATTATCTTTTAACCAATAATTCTATTTACGAATTACTTAAAAAAGAGGGTTATACAATTACACCAGTATTTTAAAATAAATTGTTCAACAAATATATTTCTTTGTACAAATAATACATTAAAACAACTATCTAATGGCTTTTTCAAAAAATATAAAACTACAGAAGCTGCTTTGGCACATCATCATTTGGTTCTTATATGTTATATATGTGTATGTAGGCAATAGGTTTGCAAATAATAAAGTGCAACTAATTCAAATTATTTTTCTTCTTACGCCTTATGCTTTAATCTTTTATACAAATTTGTATGGTTTAAATTTATATAAGCGAAAAGGAATACTTGTAGTAATTGTATTTTTACTTACAAGCTACCTAATAATAATTGCACTATGCTATTTTTATGTTTACATGCTATTACCCCACACTGGCGTAAACATAGGTAATTATAGAGAAAATGAAGTTTTTACAAGCGAATTAGTTTCTGCTTTTTTAACTTATTTTGTATTTGCATTGCTGTATTTTAAAGTAGACGATTCGCTAAAAAAGCAAAAGCAAATAAAATTTTTAGAAGCTGAAAAATTTAAACTTGAACAAGAAAAATTACAAAAAGAACTAGAGAATGCTATATTAAAACAACAGGAACTCGAAAGGCAAAAAGAAAAAATACAGTTAGAATATGCTTTTTTAAAAACGCAAATAAATCCTCACTTTTTATACAATACGTTAAACGTTCTTTTTTCTCAAGCAATGGAGTATTCTCAAGAATTAGCAGATAATATTTTAAAGCTATCGAGCATGATGAGGTATTGTTTAGAAAGTGTTGAATTTGAAAGTGGTAAAGTAACTGTTGAAAAAGAATTACAATACTTACAAACTTTAATAGATATTAACATCCTCCGTTTTGGCGATTCAAAATTTATTGCTTACGAAATTATTGGCAATATAGATAACCATAGTGTGCCACCATTATCGCTAATAACAGTGGTAGAAAATGCGTTTAAATATGGCGATTTAAAAGATGATAAAAACCCATTACAAATAAAAGTAACCATGCTGCCGCAAACGTTTAGCTTTTTTTGTAAAAATAAAAAAAGAAAAGATAACTTAGAGTTATCATCGCACAACATTGGCATTAACAATTTAAAGCAACGCCTAGATATTGCATTTAATGGCAATTACGAGGTAAAAACCATTGATGATAAAAACTTTTACACTTTTGAATTAATAATAAAAAATACCATTTAATGAGGTGTTATATTATAGACGACGAACTGCCCGCAATAAGGATAATTGAAAAACATATAGCCCAAATACCCGATTTAATTTTGGTTGGCAAAGCCACAAATCCTTTGGCTGCTATTGAAGAAATAAAAAAAATAACACCCGATGTTGTTTTTTTAGACATTAGTATGGATGAAATGAACGGCCTAGAAGTGGCTAGTTTTATTTCAAAAAATACAAAAGTTGTTTTTTGTACTGCCTATTCTGAATTTGCATTGAACAGTTACGATTTTGAAGCAGTAGATTATTTAGTAAAGCCCATTGGTTTTGCAAGATTTTTAAAAGCTATTGACAAGGTTAAAAAGTTGCAAAACATTGAACCCCAAAACGATAACATATTTAAACACGATTATGTTTTTGTAAAAACAGAGCAAAGAGGTAAGTTAATTAAAATAAATTTTGATGAACTTGATTATGTTGAAGCAATGAGTAATTATATAGCCTATCATTGTGGGGCAAAAAAAACACTTTGTTACCAAACATTAAAAGATGCAGAAGATAAGTTACCAGCCAATACATTTATACGCGTTCATAAATCATATATTGTTGCAATAAAGCAAATAATTGCCATTGAAAATAACGAAATTAGCTTAAAAAATGTAAGTACAAAAATTCCAATAGGTATAAACTATAAAGAGTTGTTTCTAAAAAAAATGAACAAGTAATTTGGTTAATATTGCTTTTTTTACAGTAAAAAATTTACTAAAACGCATAAATACTACAACAGTTTGTTAAAAACCTAAAATCTTGCTGCTGTAGCGGCGTACAATGCCTTATTTTTGATGGCTAGAAGTGTTAATTTATGAAACAATTTGTTTTACTTTTTTCTTTTACAGTAGTCACTTTGTTGGTTTTTGCGCAGCCCCAAAAAGTAGTGGCCGATAAAATTATTGCCCAAGTAGGCGATAAAATTATCTTAAAATCTGACATTTTAAATGCTATTGCCGATTACAAACGTCAAGGTGCAGAAGCACAATTGCCAGCTAACCCCGAATGTGCTTTTTTAGAAGGCCAACTAATTCAAAAAGCATTGGTATTGCAGGCAGAAAAAGATTCGTTACCCGTAACCGAAGATGAAATTGAAGCTGGTTTAGATTTACAAATCCGTCAGTTTATAGGTATGTATGGCTCAAAAGATGCCTTGGAAGACATTGCAGGCAAAACCATTTACCAAATAAAAGAAGATTTTAGACAAAGTTTTAGAGAGCGCAAATTGGCCGACCAAATGCGTGGCAAAATATTAGATGCAGTAAAAATTACCCCTACCGAGGTAAAAGCATACTTTTATAAAATACCCGCCGATAGCCTTGCTTACTACGAAAGCGAAGTAGAAATAAGCCAAGTGGTATTGCAACCAAAAGCTACTAAAGAGGTAGAAGAGTACGTTATTAAACAACTGTACGATTTAAAGCGTCAGGCAGAAAGTGGCATTAAACCATTTGCGCAGCTAGCAAAAGCAAACTCCGACGATAAGGGTACCGAACAACAAGGAGGCACACTATCGCTTAATAGAACAACCAAAGATTTTGATAAAGAATTTATGGCTGCTACTTTTAGGTTAAGAGATGGGCAAATTTCGCCAGTTATTAAATCTAAATTTGGCTACCACATTATTTATATGGTAAGCCGCAGTGGCGATGATGCCATTGTACGTCACATACTTAAAATACCGCCAGTAACCGAAGATGAAATTAAAACGAGCCTCGACAAATTAGATACCATTCGCAAGCAAGTATTAGAAAAACGATTTGATTTTGGTGAAGCCGTCTATCGTTTTAGCGAAGATGATAATAGCAAATTTACAGGCGGTCGCTTGTCAGATAGAACCGGTTCTACATTTTTAAGCATCGATCAATTGCCCGATAAAGAAATGGTGGTGGCTTTAAAAGACTTAAAAGTGGGCGATATTTCTATGCCACAAGCTTACCTTAACGAAAGAGGTACTAAAATGGTGCGTATCATTTACCTACAAAACCGTACCGAGCCACATAGAGAAAACTTGAAACAAGATTACAACCGTATTCAAGCAAGAGCTTTAGAAGAGAAAAAGCAAGGTGTACTTGAAGTATGGTTTAAAGAACATTTACCAAACTACTACATCACTATCGATAAAGAGTATGCTACTTGCAGCTCGCTAGCAGATTGGTGGAAATACGCCATAGATTTATAAATTGGTGGTTATTTTGTGTGACACTTCGCAATGAAAAAATTCTTCAAAAATAATGCAGGTATAATAGTTGGAGCAATTTATGCTTTGACACTTCGACTTATTTTTAATATTCGAGGACTTGATGAAGCATTTAGTCTTTTCTCTATAACATTCATTTGGTTGACACCAATTGCAATTGGACTTATTCCTCTTTTTTACGCAACTGATGAACAAATCAAAGATTGGAAATTTAGAGTTTCAAGCCCCGTTTGCACAGTTATTGTGTTCTTTCTTCTTTGCTTTTTAACAAGAATTGAAGACTTGATTTGTTTGTGGGTTATTCTAATTCCTTATATGCTTGGTGCTTTAACTTGTGGACTTATCGTTGGAGCAACCATCCAAAAAAGAAGACGAAGTAAAGGTACACTTCTCACAATAATAATTCTTCCATTCTTAACTTGCCCAATTGAGCAACAATTTTCGACCCCGACCAATAGCTACACAGTTATTACACGTATTACAATTAATGCAACACCACAAACAATTTAGCAAAACATAATTAGAGTTAAACAAATTGGCGACAACGAGTATAAAAAAGGGCTTTTCAATTATGCAGGTATTCCAAGACCACTTTATGCGGAGTTAGACAAAGATACTTTGGGAGCAAAGCGAGTTGGGCATTTTGAAGGTGGTTTACAATTCGTAGAAACTGTAAATAGTTGGGAAAGGAACAAATATATAGGTTTTGACATTGTTGTAGTTCCTTCATCAATTCGAGAAACGATTTTTGACGAACACATTTTGCGTGGAAATCATTTTAAATTTTTGAATGCTAGCTATACTTTAAAACCTTTACCAAGTGGACAAACTGAATTAATTTTAAGTTCATCATACGAATTGAATTCAAAAATAAATTCTTATGCTTCGTATTGTGGCGACCAACTTTTGACAGACTTTCAAGAAAGACTTTTAGAAGTTATAAAAGCAAGGTGCGACAGGTGACGGAGATGAAAAACAACCGCCAACAGTAGCTTTGGCATTTTTGCAGCTTCACAAATATTGCCTCAACATTTGTATTTCAGTTCGGGCTTCACGTTATATATTTGGCTTATGAAAAAAACATAGTCCGCTGCGGCGGAAAGCATTTGGCTTCGGTTAGCGGCTAACGGAACCTTAGGAATTCCCCAACCTGTAGCAATACCTGCCGTTAGCGGTAATATTCGACTACCTCAAACATAAATTCATTTTTCACAAAATAAAATACCAACAAATGAGAAAATCAATTTTAACATTCTTACTCTTTGCGACAACTTTTTCCTTTGGACAGAAACTCGATTTTGGGTTAAGCGTAGGTACAGGGAAATCGTATTTATTTGAGAGTATAAACAAAACCGTTAATGTAAATTATGGAGCTCCAATTTCTCTAATCACAGAAATAAAATTTACACCTAAAGACAAAAATTGGGGAATAAAATTAAGAGTTCATAATATTGAATCAACTTTAAAAGGTGAGAATTGGGTAAACAAGACACCTTTAAATGGATATATAAATTCTATTACCACATCTCTTATTTTAGAAAATGAAATTGCAAAAAAACATTTCAGCTTTGGTTTTAATTTCGGTTTGGGCTTGACAAAAGAAACCATTCAACAACAACAATATTATTCTTTTGACAAATCTGTTCAAAATTATACAAGCCTTTCAGTTGGTGCACACCTTACACACAAAATAAGTAAAGACTTTGATTTTCAAATTTTACCAACTTTATTGTGGCAAGACCCTTTTAAAACTATTGGTTATTTGACAGGAAAAAGAAATGCAAATTTTGCAGGCGAAGACTTGACGATGACATTAAACTTTGGTTTACGTTATAGACTGACAAAATAGATAACACTTCAGCCAACATTGGGTTCGTGCAAGCAGAGCTTCACATTAAAACTTCGGCAGTTTGCGGTATGGCTACTTTACTAAGCCAACCTATTAAAGGCAGCTATGCATTGCAAAATATTATTGCACTATGGGCCAGAGGCTTACACTACGCTGTTAGCAAGGTTGGGTGTTATGCTAAGGAGGCTCTATAATTTAAACTTTTCTTACTAATAATTATAGTTTGGGTATTCATTTTTACTAGATTTGCTTGTGGAAAAAATTGGACAAATAGAAATAAAAATAACAGGTTCAAACGGTAATATTGAACTATCCCCCGATAATTACGACATCAGAGAGATAATTTCTATTTTAGAAAACGCCGAAAACCTTCTTTATTCAGGTGACAAAAAAGATAGACCCATTATCGCTTACAAAATTGAGGAAGGTTCTGTTAAACATATTTTTAAAACATCCATTCAATTTATAATTGGCTTTAATGCTATAATAGAACAAGTTAATCAAACACAAAATATTGACTTTTTAGAATTATCTACTGCAAGTGCTTTTGAAAATATTCAAGATATTGCTGTCAAAAAAAATTATACGTTTACAATAAAAACATCACTTGATAATTCAAATGAAATTAAGGTTGACAAAACAACGCAACTTTATAGAACAGAAGCTATTTGGGTTGATGCTGAATTTTATTTTTATGGTAAAATCACTAATGCTGGCGGAAAAGACAAAACAAATATTCATATAAACACAGACGAGTTTGGTAGTGTAACTATTTTTACACCAGTTTCTTTTTTTGAAAACTTGGAAGAAAATATAATACACAAAAAACCTTATGGAATTAGAGCCATTGGAAAACAACACAGTGAAACCGGAGAGTTAGACAAATCTTCTTTAAAATTTGTTGAGTTGGTTGAATTTCAGCCAACTTATGATGAAAAATATTTGAAATTGTTGCGTGACAAAGCAAAAAAATCTTGGCTTGCAAATATAAATCCTGAAACTTGGCTTACAGAATTACGAGGAGGTTACGATGCATAAAGCTGTTTTACTTGACACAAGTTTCTTTTTACGATTTTTAAATGAAGATTCGCCTTTATGCAATAATGCAGATGGATATTTTCGTTACTTTCTACAAAACGAAATCAAGATGTATATTTCAACAATTTCCATTGCTGAATATTGTGTTGGTGGTAACATTCACGAATTGCCTTTAAAAAACTTACAAATTATTCCTTTCAACCTTAACCATTCAAAAAAGACTGGTGAATTTGCAAAACTAGTTTTCCAAAATAAAAATAAATTGCAACTTAGTGAACGCAATATAATACCAAATGACACTAAACTATTTGCAACTGCAAACGTAGAAAAAAGCGTTGAATATTATCTTTCATCAGACTTAGAGAGCCACAAAATATACAAATTGCTGAAAGCGCATTTAAACCCAAAGTTTCATTTTATTGACCTTAATGTTCCATTTGGTCAGACTTTTAGTGTACTTGATTTATAAACCAAAACATACAAGCACCAGCCCCCAACATATTAGCTTTGGCATTTTTTAAGCTTCACAAATATAATCGCAACATTTGTATTTTAATTCGGCTTCAAGTTATATATTTGGCTTATGAAAAAAACATCGGCAATATTGCAATCATTGGGCTTAGGTTACGGGCTAACGGAACCTTCGGAATTTTCAAACAACGCCAAGCCCAAGCGTTAGCTGTTATCTTGTTTGACTGCTATGGGGCTGGCGGAATTCTCTTGAATGATAGTACAAAACTTCAACAGCCAACGCCACTTTGCAGCACATTTGCAAGGCAAAAACCGAGAACCAGCCTTGCAAAAGAACTGCAAAACCTACGCTTCTTGCTAGCATAAGTATTTCAATTGAGCGACAGAATAAAACATCAACAACAGAACAACCATCAACTGCCTATTCCCAGCCATCACCCACTGACTATTACTAAATATTGTTTACTAAGAATACATAAGAACTTAATAACAATATCTTCGTGAAAATTTTAAGCAAAAAATAAATGGATTTAGTAGATAAAATAAAAAATATAATTACAGAAATACAAGACCAATTCACTAACGATGATACACCTTGGGTTATAGGATATTCAGGAGGCAAAGATTCAACGGCAGTTTTACAATTAGTTTTATACGCTTTACTAAAGTTGCCTAAAGAAAAACTAAATAAAGAATTACACGTTTTAAGTAATGATACTTTAGTTGAAAACCCAACAATAGTTAATTATATTAATGAGCAATTAACTTTAATTGAAAATGCTGGAAAAAGAAAATTATACTCTCACAACCCAGATTTTTTTCAAGTCAAAAAAGTAGTTCCAAAAATTGAAGATAGATTTTGGATAAATTTAATAGGAAAAGGTTATCCTGCTCCAAACCGTTGGTTTAGATGGTGTACACAAAGAATGAAGATAAACCCAACCAATGATTACATTTTAGAACAAGTAAGCAAACACGGCAAAGCCGTTGTTGTTTTAGGTTCAAGAAAGGCAGAGTCCAACAACAGAGCAAAATCATTAGAGAAATACGATTTAGAAAGTATTGCAGGGCAAAAATTTAAAAAACATACTTTACCAAATTCGTGGATGTATTCCCCAATCGCAGATTTAACTACAAGAGAAGTTTGGGAATATCTAATGCAAGTTCCATCGTTTTGGAATGGAGACAATAAAAAGTTGGCAGCAATGTATCGCAACGCTTCAGAAAATGCAACAGAGTGTCCATTAGTAATTGATACATCAACGTCAAGTTGTGGCAACTCACGTTTTGGATGTTGGGTTTGCACAGTAGTAAATAGAGATAAGTCAATGGAAAACTTAATTGACAACGGCGAAGAGTGGATGCTGCCTTTATTAGATTTTAGAGATTATCTTTTGGAGACAAGAAATAATGATGATAACAGATTGCCCAAAAGTAGAATGAATACAGAAAGATTAGGACCTTTTAAATTTGAAATTCGAGCAGAGATATTAGAAAAAGTTTTAGAAATAGAAAACCTAACAAATTTGGAAGTAATATCAAAACAAGAATTAGCTGCGATACAACTACAATGGAACTACGATGGTAGTTTTGATTATTCAGTTTCAGAAATTCATAACAAAGTAAAAAAAGGTTTACTTATGTCAGATAATAACAATAAACAATCTTTAAAAGAAAAAGAAGAACTTGAGTTGCTTACAGAAGTTTCAATGCAACACAATGTTAATCCCAATCACATTCGTGAATTAATGGTAACAGAAAAAGAGTATGTAACCTTTTTGCGTAGAAAAAACATACTTGATGATATTCAAAAAAAGATTGAAAAATTTGTAACAGAAACGAAATGATAATAACCGATTTACACCTATACAATTTCAAAGGATTTAAAGGATTACACAAAATTGAGAACTTAGATAAAAATCTAAGTTCCCATAAAAATGTAATACTTTTTGGAGGCTTAAATGGTGCAGGTAAAACTTCTTTTTTAGAAGCGATGTTTTTATGCTTTTATGGCGAGGCTGCAAACAAATTATACCCATCTCGTGGTGCAAAAAGTGAAAACTATAATTCCTTTATTTCAGCGACACTTAACAATCAAATCAAAGCTGCTGGACTTTTAAATGCAGAAATGTATATCGAAGTTTTTTTAAAAGATGTTGAGCTGGCTGCAAACTTCAAAAGAGATATTTCTTTAAAAAGAACCTGGCTTTATAATCTCAAAAAAGATGAAACAACGCACAAATCCAAATTTGAAATTTTGGAAAATGGAAAGCCTATTGAAGAAATAGAACCCGAAGAATATCAAGAAAGAATACAAAGTCTCTTACCTTATAACGTATCACAATTTTTCTTTTTTGATGGAGAAAAAATTCAAGATTTTGCATCTGATACTGACAATGAATTTGCAAACTCATTGAAAGATGTTTTAGGAATAAATTTATATTCAATACTTGCAAATGATATTAAGCAAGTAAGAGGAAGAATATTAGCCGAGTTCAATAAAAATAAAGATACCGATGCTTATTTGAAAGAAAGAGAAGCTGAAAAATTAAGAATACTTGAATCAATTGAAACCAATAAACGAGAAATTACAGATTTAGAAGAAGAGTTAATCTCACTTGAAGAAAAATCAGACAAACTTAAAATTGAAACAAGAAGGGCAACAAGAATTACAGCAAACAATAGAGAGGATTTTATAAAAGAAAAAGAAAACCTTGAAAATGAGAAAAAGGAAATTGAAGTAAGTTACATTGAACAATCAAAAGGTATTTTACCTTTTATTTTAACATCAGATTTATTTGATGAAATGGAAGTTCAATTAGAAAAAGAAGAAAAGATTAGAAACATAATTGCATCTCAAAAAGAAGTTGAACCAAAAATTGAGAGCATTGTAGAAGCCATTTTTGAGAATGAGCCTACAGATGTAAAACTTAAACCCAACCAAAAGAAATATTACGAATTTAAAATTGACTCGGTAATTAGAAACTATTTGCTAAACGGCAACTACGATGAAATCGATGAAAACGATTTAATACACAATTTGTCAGATTTAGAGGTTACCAAATTAAAACGCTTTATAGACGAAATAAAAATTAAAAGTGTTTCAATTCTGCATACAAAAGCCGACCGTTTGAAACAAATTGATATTAAGTTAAACACCATAAACAAAACTATTTCTATTTCAGGTTCCAACTCTGATGAAGTATTAAAACTATATGATGAAATTGAAAGTGTTGGAATGGAAATAGGGAAAGTGAAATTTAAAATTCAAAGCCTAACACACCATAATGAAGAGAGTAGAAAAAACATAGTTTCACTTGATGGACAGTTAAAAAAATTGGAAGAGTCAGTACAGCTTAATAAGAAACAGAGAATGCAACTTGATTACTGCGAAAATATGCAAACAGTAATTAAAGAATTTCAAAAACAATATCAAGCAAAAAGAACTTTGGAGTTAGAAACATCTATAAAAGAAATGTGGAATAAATTAACCCACAAACAAGGATATGTAAATAGAATAGAGGTTTTGCCTGATTCTAATTTTGAAGTAAAACTTTTTGATAGTTACAATAACGAAATTGATAAAACAAAAATGTCTGCTGGAGAAAGAGAAATTTATGCAATATCTCTACTGTGGGCATTAGTTCAAGTGTCAGGAAAAAACATACCTATTATAGTAGATACACCATTTGGAAGATTAGATAGTATTCATAGAAAAAATTTGGTTGAAAATTATTTCCCTCAAGCAAGCCACCAAGTAATATTACTTTCTCAAGACGAGGAAATTGTTAATGATTATTACACTTCAATCAAACCATACATTGCAAATGAACTAACCATTGAAAATAGAGGAATTGAAAGTAGTATTAAAAATGGTTATCCTTTTAAAAAACTTAGTAAATGAAAGACAGAGTTAAATTAACCGATGCTGGTTCATATTATTTGAATAACGTAAAACGTAATCTAAAAATGAGCGGGCAGGATAACTATATCCCAATGCGTATAGCATTTGCACGTTCATTACAAATAAATAAAGACCCATTTTTTGAAGATAAAAATGAAGATGCTTTAGAAAAGATACAAAATACAAAAGCAAAGGAACAACCACCTTTAACAACAATAGAGCAAGGCGATGGCTTAGTTTTTAGGGCATTGCTATCACAACGTTACAAAAGAAAAATTGATGGAGATGAATATGTAGATTTGTTAAGCAAACACATTGAACACGGATTGTATATTATCAATTACGATACAGAAAAATTAAGAGGCTACGATTATTTAGTTGCAATTTCATCAACACAAAACAATAATGCAAATAATCAAGAAGCAACAGAATACGAACATAAACAAGACTTGTCTATTTTAAGTGTTAAAGTTGGTATAAATAAAGCTAACAAAGAGCCAATAATCTTCAATATTAATATAGCAAACAATCCACACTTTGCAATTATGGGTGGTTCAGGTTCGGGCAAAACTTATTTTTTAAAGCATCTCTTAACCGAAATAAGAAAGAACTCACACGAAGAAACCAACTTTATTATTTTTGATTATAAAGATGGAGATATTGCACAAGACAAAGAATTTCTACAAAATGCAAATGCCGAATTAATTGATGTAAAAAACAATCCATTACCACTAAACATTTTTGCAGGTGCTACAACAGATAAAGAACAAAAAGAAAGGGCAGAAAGAATTGTAGAGATTGTAAAAAATGTAGAGGCAAACATTGGTAAGGTTCAAGAAAATAATTTGTACAATGCAATACTCAATGCTTATAAAAATTGTTCGCCTTACCCTGATTTTGATGCAATAAAAGCGGAGTTAGAGCAAATAAATCCGAAGCCAGACTCTTTAACGTCTGTATTAAGACCACTCATAGACCTTAATTACTTTGCAGCCTATGATGAAAAAATTTATGGTAGTTGGACAAATAAAACTTTGGTAATAGACATTCACGAAATTGAAAGAAAAGAACTACTTTGTTTTCTTGTATTAAACCAAGTTCATAAAGAGTTAAAGAAATTGGGTGTATCGCCACAAGATCCTAAAACGAAGGCAAGAAAAATTAGAACCTTTATTGTTATAGACGAAGCACATTATTTTTTATCTAATCCTAAACGAGCAAAAATTTTAGAAAATATGATTAGAGATGTTCGTTCAACTGGTGGAGCAATTATTTTAGCTTCACAATCCCCAGACGATTATGATAAAGGCTATTTCAATTTTTTAGAATTAATAGAGTTTCCAATAATTCTAAAATCAACACCAAGTTCTTATAAATTTATAGAGCAAAAGTTTTCAATGTCTGCTCAGAAATCAAAAGAACTGTTAAGAGAAATTGGAACTATTGAAAGAGGCGAAGCCTATATTAGCAAAAATATTTTAGTTGAACTTTGTAAATAAGAAAAATAAATTATAAAAATGCTAAACAAAATATTGTCCATATTTTTTAAAAAAACTGAATTAGAATTATTTAAAAAAATAGAATTAAATAATGTTGAAGATTTAGAAGCGTGGAAATATCCAAATATTCTTGCTCCATTATTTGTAGTTGGTATTTCATTAATATGCTATCCTTTTTTGAAAGAAGAAAGTCAAAGAACATTTATTGGTTTTACGAACTTACTTTTTAATGGTAGTCTTGCATTATTTTCAATTAATAGATTAGGTTCAGTTAATCTAAACCTTTTCCGCTATAATAGAACTAATGAAGAGAAACTTGATACAAATACGAAAAATACAAGAATTAAATTAAACTACTTATGTTCTGGGTTGGTAATCTTACTTACCATATTTTATGTAATACAAGTAAATAAATCTCCTTTTGAATTTAGTTTATGGCTTTTATTACAATCAACTCTATCAACATTAGCAATTTATTTAGCGATTAACTTTTCAAAATTTTCCTACCTGCTACAGGATAAATTGTTAGACAATGCTTTTGCAGATAAAATTAGAGAAGACGTCAAAGAAAATAAAATTCATTTACAAGAAAAGTATTCAAATTAGTTATGCTTAAAAATAATGAAATACTCGCAAGAAAAGTTAAGCAAAATAATCAAGAATTTTTAGTATCTGTTTTTAGTATTAAACAATTATTATCCTTTACTAAATTCACTTATCGCATTATAGAATATTTTGATGAAAATTTTCAACCAAAATATAATGATCAAGTTCAACGTAAAATTGAAGATTCTAGAATTGAAAAAATAGCTGATTTTTTAATTGATGACCCAGATGCAACATTTCCAACTAATATTGTTTTATCTGTTCCAAATGTTGCTATTCAAAGTCTAAACGAAATTGATGAAACGAATATATCGCTAGTCTTAAATGAAAGAGTTTTTACAGAAGTTGCCAAAAAAAATGGTGATGTTTATTTAACTATTATAGATGGACAGCATAGAATAAAAGGTATTGAAAAAGCAATTGAACGCATAGAAGCACAGATACAAAGTCTTTCTAAAGTCAACTATAAGGGTACTAACGAAGAAATCCAAAAAAAGCTTTTAAAAGCAAATAAAAGTTTATCAAATCTTTTGAATATTAATTTAGTTGTAACCTTTTTCATTGACCCAACATTAGAGTTTCAAGCAATGATTTTTTCGACCATTAATAGAACTCAAAAATCTGTTCCACAAAGCCTTGTTTATAGTCTATTTGGTCTGACACAAAATGACTCCCCACAAAAGTCTTCTTTAGAAATAGTTTTAGCATTAAATGGTTTTGAAAAATCACCATTCTATAATCGTATAAAGTTGTATGGGGGTAAATATGATAAAAATCAAACCCCACCATTAACACAAGCTACTTTAGTCAAATCAATTATAGATTTAATTTCAATAAACCTTAGAGATTCAGAAAAGGATAGGTTCAAGGAAAGAAGAGAACTCAAAATAAATTGTAATGATGACTTACCTTTTCGTAAATATTATGCTGAAAATTTAGATTCAATGATTATAGATATTTTATACTCCTTTTTTTCTGCTGTAAGAGACTGTTTTAATAAAAATGGGAATGCTTTTTGGAATTTTAATGGCAATACAAAGTTGCAAAATATATTACAGACTGCTGCTGGCTATCAAGCATTATTATTGATTCTAATTGACATATTAAAAATTGAAAAAGAAGATATACATCGAGATAAAATAGAAACATATGAAAAGTATTTAAAGAAAGCAAAAGATATTAATTTTGATGATCAACAACGATATCCTTTTACAACCCTATCTCGTACAATATTATATTTAGATATAAGCTTAAAAATTTGGCCTCAAAAAAATGCATTAGACGAAAGGATTATTAAATTAGATGAAGCATTAAAAAAGAAATAAAACTCATTTATATAAAATATCTAAGGTATACAAACAATAATACAATGAACCCTATAATACAAACACTTCACAACAACCTACCAACATTAAAAGCAAAATATCCATTGCAAAGCCTTGCTGTGTTTGGCTCTTACAGTCGTGGTACACAAACACCCAATAGCGATTTAGATGTTTTGTACGAAGCATTACCCAATACCTTTTTAAACTTTTACAGCTATATGGATTTGAAACAAGAACTTGCCGAATTAACGCATTTAAAAATTGATTTGGTAAACAAAAAATATATTAACCCTGTAGTTTGGTTAAAAGCAAAAAACGATGTAATTTATGTCTAACACTCATCAAATACTTTATATACTTTCGGCCCTAGCAGCCAGCCAAAAAGCAATGCACTATGCCCAAAAATTTAATACGGCAGTAGCATTTTATGAAACAGACAATCAACTACACTTTAATGCTAACACTAGCTTTATTAATAGCAGTAGGCGAAGAAGTAAAAAAGATAGATAGTGTAATTCTTAAAACGCAATCTAGCATACCTTGGCAAAAAGTAGCAGTTGGTGGCAATTTTAACAGACATACCGTAAACAATGACACATAAAGAAATTTTACGAAAAGTTGAATGGAAATATTTAAAAACCTTGACATTCAAAGAAATGCTCATTGAGAATAATTTGACAATTCCTTGGTTTATTATCTCATTGACACTTGCTTACTATGAACATTATATTTTTGCTTTGCCATTTTCAACTTTTTTCTTTTTGACAGGGTTAAGACAAGTTCACAACGGTTTTCACAATTCACTTGGAACAAATAAATTTTTGACTTGGTTTTCTCTTTATATCAACAGTATTTTAATGATGGTTTCAATTCACGCTGTTAAGTTCAATCACATTAGACATCACAAATATTGTTTGACAGATGAAGATTATGAAGGAAAATCAGCAGGTATGACTTGGTATGGAGCAATTTTGTATGGACCAATTCATATATTCCTCATTCACAAAGTGACACTTCAACTTGGTAACAAAGACTATAAAAGGAATGTAATTTTAGAACTTATTTCCATAATTATTTTTGCGGCACTTGTTTTCTACTTTAGAGTTGACTTTTTGATTTACCACATAATCGTAATGGTGATTGGCGAATTTTTAATGGCATTTTTTGCTGTTTGGACTGTTCATCACGACACTCACGACAGCCCAGAAATGGCAAGGACACAGAGAACTGGTTGGAAAAACAAAATAACTTTTAGTATGTTTTATCATTTAGAGCATCATCTTTTTCCAGCAGTTCCGACAATTAAATTACCTGAATTAGCAAAACGAATTGACAAAGCAATTCCAGAAATTGAAAAAAAGCAAACATTTTAGAAGAAGAAAAACAGCCCCCAACATTAGCTTTGGCATTTTTGAAGCTTCACCAATATAATCGCAACATTTGTATTTTAATTCGGCTTCAACGTTATAAAACATCATCCGCTGCGGCGGAAATCATTTGGCTTAGGTTAGCGGCTAACGGAACTCGAAAGTTCCAAAACAACGCCAAGCCCTAAGCGTTGGTGGTAATTTTTTACAGTTGCAATACCTCAATTAAAATAATATAAATGAACAACATTTTTAAATGGTGAGTAGAAGTGCTACGATGTTACGCTAAAGTATTTCACACTACTTATGAGGCTCTTAATGTTTTTATATTTTGTATAATTTAACCCATTGTATTCCTATTAATGGTGTTTGTGATTGTAAAACAACTCATCAAAATTAGAGCTTTAAAAAAACGTAATAATATAAAATGAAAATACGCTTAACTTTTTTGGCGTCATTATTATTTTTAAGTTGTGGGAACAACTTTTTTAAGAATGAAATTCTCTATAACCCCTACACAGTAGGCTTTTTCTTCAGTTTGGCACAGTCTAAAAAGTAAATCACTTTTACCGAGAAATTATTTAATTGGTCGCTAGCTAGTGTTGATTTTAAGTTCTTGAAATAATCTTTTTCAAGCGTAGAGTCATTGGTTTCTATTGAATTCTTCCAACCAATATTTAAGAAACTACCTAGTGCAAACTGCCATGTGTACACCATATCTACATTAAAAAAGTTGATGTTGTAATTAGCTTTAGAAGAATAATCTTTAGCCGTAGCTACTATGCTACCATCATCTTGTAAATTATAAAACTGTTGATAGTTTACACGGCTCCAATAGTGGCGGGCTCGCAGGTTTAAACCCATTTTGTTGTTAAAGTTGTATTTAAACACCCATATATTTTCTACCGAGTAACGTGTACG
Organism: Limnohabitans sp.; assembly: GCA_030053945.1. Taxonomy (GTDB): domain Bacteria; phylum Bacteroidota; class Bacteroidia; order Flavobacteriales; family Flavobacteriaceae; genus Flavobacterium. The sequence continues at coordinate 5,524 of JASGCW010000052.1, read as the reverse complement.
GCTGCCTATTATGGTGTTACCAGCATCAATAGTTGCAAAGCCTACATTATTGTAACGCAACTGTATATTGCTGTTCATAGAAATAGTAAGCTTTTTATTAAATCTAAAGCTCTGGTTAGGGCTAATATCTATACCGCTACTACCAAATTGAGGCGTAGCATAGTAAGCCAGTTCTAGCCCTGCAGAATATTTTTTAGTGTAGTTACTATTTATCCAAACATCTATTAAATGCTTGGTTGGTATTTTAAATACACGGCCATCAACACGAGGTTCGTAAAAGTCGTTTTGCGCCGCAGTGTACGATACATAAATACCACCGTTCCATAAATTTTTAAACTGACCGTTAATATTGCTGTTTACTTCAAACATTTGATAGCTTGAAGGCAAATAACGCCTTGAGTAATTAAGATTAAAGTTAAAATTCATTCTATTGTACCACTTGGTAGGCTTTAGCCATTTGTAGCCCATCCATACACCATGATTTAGAAAGTTATTGTTTGTGGCATAGCCAAGATCGTTTTGGTCGTACTTATTATCGGTTAGTTCTTGGTAAATATTAAAGTTAAATCTACCGCTAGGTTTTGCAAAACCCAAGTTATGGCTGTAGCCTATTTGGTTGCCACCGTCTGGCAATATGCCCAATAGCTGGCTTACTGCCGCCTGACCAAAAAAGTTCCACTTGTTTTTTTTGTCGTACAAATCCCAAATACCTGCGGTTACATTAGCGTCATAATCGCTACCTGCACGCAAGGTGTTGCTATTAATTAGCGATACACTTGAATTGTTTTTAAGTGTTTGGTCTAGTACAATAATGTTGTAATTGGTTAGTGGGCTTGTTTCTTGGGTGCGAAGCTTGCCCATGTTATCTTCAATAGTAGCGTACTGTGTATTGCTTACTGCGTTAAGCACGCCTATGCCCAGGCCGCTTGCTGTTCTACCACTTATTTTAGTAGCATTAATTAATTTAGGGGCAGATGGGTTACTAACAATATGCTCATTACTAGCTAGGTTGCCTTGCACATCCCAATAGTGTAGCGGCTGACCACCAATACGCCTGCTGTAAAACAGATTGCCCTTGCTAAATAGCTCGGTGCCTTCGGTAAAAAAAGTGCGGTTTTCATTAAACTTAACTTCAAATGGCGATAGGTTAAGCACTTGGTTATCGCTTTGTACTTGGCCAAAATCGGGTATCAACGTCATGTCTAGCGTAAAAGCGGCGCTTATGCCATACTTCACATCTACACCACCATTAATGGTAGTACCCCAGGTTTTAGAATTGGTAGTACCATCGTGATTGGCGTAAGTAGCCAAGTATGGCGATAGCGATAAACGCAATGGCGGTTTAATGTTTACAATATTGGTCCACAAGCCAGCCTGAGAAAACAAAGTGCCGCCCAGGTTGGGGTTTACAGGATACCAAAAATATTGCTTACCGCTTTTTTTACGGTTGCGAGTAATATTAATGCCCCAGTCTTGTATTTTTTTGCTCGAAAAGCGGATAGCCGAATAAGGAATACGCATTTCAAACGTCCAGCCGTTGGCTACAATATTAGCCTTCGATTCGTACACACTATTCCAACTGCCGTCTTCGCCGTTGTTGGTGTATTTAGCATCGTACTGCTCGCCTAGGGGTGTAATATAATAGCCAAAGCCGTTAATTTTGTCTTTATAGGTATCAAACAAAACGCCCACAAAGTCATTTACCCCAATCACATCTCTACCTACTAGTTCTTTAGAAATACTATCTGCCGAAGGCTCGTGGCAAAAGCCGCCTATATAAATGGCATCATCATCGTACAAAAAATAAATTTCCGTTTTATTTTTAGGGTCTTCAACATTACCAAATGCTGGCCTAAACTCAACAAAGTTGGTAGCAACAGGCGCAGCTAGCCAAGCGCTATCGTTTAGCACACCATCAATGGTTAGCTTTTTAGTGGTACGAACGGCAGAAATTTGCTTGTTAGCACTAGCAGAGGTGCTGCTTTGCGCTTGCGATAACAATACACATAGCAGCAATAAGCAGCTTGCCAAAATACCCTTGCCCATAAGCGTAGAACGATAGTTTAATTGCATTGAAGTAGTATAATAGTATGTATAACCCTTTTTGTAAGCATTAAACGAGGCATACACGCAAAAGTTACAACGGCGAAATAAATAATTACTATCTGAAGAGAATGTTAATGCGGGATGAGTGGTTAGCTGTATGTATAAACATTTGAAATTGAAAGTAGTATTGCGTAGGCAGAAGAATGGGCAGATAAACCATAAACAACAAACCCGCTTTGTTATGCTGACGAAATGCCCGCCCTTCTTCCTCAGCATGACAATCAACCCCATCTGCGTTATCTGCGGGCAATATTCCCTTTCTGCGAGAGATAAAATATTGCTCGCAGATAATGCAGATTTACGCAGATTTAGATATAGGTAGAAAACACAGAGCAAGGTTTTTATACAGTTATCCAATAACTACAGGTGAGGGAAACTTGTCTTTTAAGTTGTCTAACTCTTTTTTAATTAAGGGAAGTAATTTGTGCCCCAGTTGCCAAAGTTGCGTACTTCCTGGCTCCGGAAAATACCCATTAGCCAAATATGATGCTTTTGAATTTTCTATAGCAGTTTCAATTGCAACAGGATGAAAATCTGGATTAAAACCTCCTTGAATAATTGTAGGTAGGTACGGTTTCCAGTTATTACATTGTGCAATATTTTGTAGTTGCGCAATCCCCGCTTTTGCATGAAAATATAACCAAACTTCAAAACAAGGATTACTTTGGGCTACTAACCAATGTGGATGATTGTTACATTCCTGTCGTATTTCATGTAATTGCTCCCGCCATCTGTCTGTATCTATTACAAACCAAAGGCTGTCTCTTTCGGCCCTTGCGTCAAGTTCCTCTTCTTTTGCAATTGCATTTTCTATTAGTAGCCTAGGAGCACTTCCAGTGCCACTTTCAACAGAAACAATTTTTACTCTTGATGACAAACCATCGAAAAATCGGAAATAATCTGGCTCTCTATTTTTTCCTTCGCATACTACAATAAAGAAAAAGGCATCTCTAAATGGCGCCTTCTTTTTGTAGGTAAATTTAATCGGTTTTGGCATATTTTTCCCAGTTTAAATCTTTTAAATTCCCTAAAAAAGGGATGCCTCCATATCTGCCATTCAAATATCCTTTTCTTATATCAATTGTATGATGTTCTTTAAATTCACTTAAAGCGTATAGTTCTGTTGCGCCTTCTTTGTTTTTTTCTGCAAACCAAATTTCATCTGCACGGAATATATCTTGGTCAAGTAAGTTAGATTCATGCGTTGAGAAAATTAATTGTCCCATTGTTTCTTTATCGTGTGAGAATTTTTTGATGAGCTCTTTTATCAACAAAGGATGAATACTTCTTTCAATTTCATCTATAAAATATGTTTTGCTTTTGATAACCGCATTAAAAAGTGCTGGTAAATATTCTATTAGCCTTCTTGTTCCATCAGATTCTTCTGAGAATTGAAATTTAACTTGCCCATTGTCTTCACCATGCGAAAACAATATTCTCTTTGCCATTGCTTTGTTATCTACCAATACAAAAACAACTTCTTCAAAATGGTTTCTAATTAATTTCATTTTGCTAGTTTTTGCTCTCAAATCAGCAGTAATCCTCTCGGCTTCTTGTTTGTTATCTTCTCCAAAATAATCTTCAATTGGCATTGTATCAATGTGAATGTTATGAATTCCTGTATTAAAAGATTGCATAATCTCAATTGCAAAATCAAAAAAAGTTTTATTTCTTTCAAGTTGCAGCACAAGTCCACCGGCTCTTGAGTAGGGCATTATTATTTCAAAGTTTTTTTCAAACCATTCTAAAGCACTTTTAAAGGGTTCAAAAACTTTATTCTGCCTGTTTTTCATGTAAAACAACACAGGCTTGTTTCTATCTAACATTTCATTTTTTAAGAATGAAGAAAAAATTGCAGCTTCCTTATCTTCTTGAACTTCTTTTGAAAAGATGATTTCAAGATTTTTTTCTCCAACTTTATCTGTCCTTATAAAAAGTTGTTTGTCTTCTGCTTTTCCTAAACCACTTATTTGCAATTCTTCCTCTATTATTATCCCTTGATTTATTGTTAAACCATAGTAATATGCAATTTTATCTTTTATAAACTCAATACCCAAATAAACGTCGTTGGAAACGCTTTTTTTGTCAAACTTAAATGTTTCGGTAATTAGGGCAATAGGCATTTCGCCATCAATAAGAAAGTCTCTTAAAACCGAAAGTGCATTTACTAAATTACTTTTGCCAGCGCCGTTTGCTCCGTATAAAACATTTAGTTTCAGTAAATCAACTCCGTTTCCCTTTACAATATGGTGCGAAAGCCTGTTAAACCTGCCTGGAAGCATGTTGAATTCTGTCAACTCTTTAAATGAAAAGAGGTTTTTGACGATGAATCTAATTAACATTGTGTGAAAATTTCACGCAAAATATGGATAATGTAGTGAAATGTGAAAAGGGAAACGTGAAAGGTGAATGGTGAATGGTGAATAGTGAAACGTGAAAGGGGAAACGTGAAAAGGGAAATGTGAAAAGGGAAATGTGAAAGGGGAAAAGGGAAAAGGGAAATGTGAAAGGGGAAAAGGGAAAAGTGAAAAGGGAAACGTGAGACGTGAAAAGGGAAAAGGGAAATGTGAAAAGGGAAATGTGAAAAGGGAAATGTGAAAGGGGAAAAGGGAAATGTGAAAGGGGAAAAGGGAAATGTGAAAAGGGAAACGTGAGACGTGAAAAGGGAAAAGGGAAAAGGGAAATGTGAAAAGGGAAAAGGGAAAAGGGAAAAGGGAAACGTGAGACGTGAAACGTGAAAGGGGAAACGTGAAAAGGGAAAAGGGAAAAGGGAAAAGGGAAACGTGAAAAGGGAAAAGGGAAATGTGAAAAGGGAATAGGGAATAGTGAAAAGGGAAACGTGAAAGGGGAAGCATCTGCCCAAATCCCAGCAGCCCCTTCCTCAGCATCACAACAAACTCCTCCCCTCCGTTGCTTCCCCGAAAATCGGGGCAGGCTCTGCTCTGTGGTTTTTCCCTTTCTGCGAGGGATAAAATATTGCCCGCAGATAATGCAGATTGCCGCTGATTAGATGTTTGTATAAAACACAGAGCAAGTAAGCAAGGAAGATTTACAAGCCTCCCCTCCGTTGCTTCCCCGAAAATCGGGGCAGGCTCTGCTCTGTGGTTTTTCCCTTTTTGCGAGCGATAAAATATTGCCCGCAGATAACGCAGATTGCCGCTGATTACATGTGGGTATAAAAGAGAGCAAGGAAGATTTACAAGCCTCCCCTCCGTTGCTTCCCCGAAAATCGGGGCAGCCCCTTCCTCAGCATGACAATCAACCCCATCTGCGTTATCTGCGGGCAATAAACCTTCCTAACATTCGGTTAGTTGCTTCCCCGAAAATCGGGGCAGCCCCTTCCTCAGCATGACAATCAACCCCATCTGCGTTATCTGCGGGCAATAAACCTTCCTAACATTCGGTTAGTTGCTTCCCC
>JASGCW010000171.1 GCA_030053945.1 Limnohabitans sp. | reverse complement strand
TCGGTGCATCTGCAATCGCATGGAAAGAATTTACTACTGGGGAGTTCTAAAAATTCATTTTTGAAAAAAAATTGAAAATTAAAAACCCTTTACAGTAAAGCATTTGTCAAAGTTAAAAAAATATTTTTTATTCTTTTTTTAATTTTTAGAACTCCCCTAAGGTAATAAGGTCTTTTTGCAATTTTTTATTTGTTTGTCAGGCTATTGCCACTAACGTTTTGGGGCTTGGCGAAGAAGGGGATTTCGGAACCGATTATTTTCTATCAAAGATAAAATTTCTTGCGAGAAATAAACGTGAATTTACAACAAAATTCGCAATCTTGCCAAACCCGTGTTAGCCGTTCCCTTATTCATCAGTTTTTTGTACTTTTCCAGCATAAGTTCCATATGAGATTCCTGAATAATCTCCAGTTTTAAAATAATCGCAAAGTAATTTTAATGCGTTTTCAATGTCGTTTTCTGTTTCAAAAATAATTTTATCATCTTTAATATTAATTGGGGATTTTTTACTTTTTCCAATTCTTTCTAAACGCTTTAAACTTTTTTCATTTAAGTTATTTAAACTTCCTAATTTTTCAAGCTTCATAAGTTTTTTATGTAATGAAGGCGAATTCTCTATTTTGTCATAAAGTAATTTAGTTTCTCCAAAAAAACTATGTTTTGTTATTGTTTCTGCTATTTCTTCAGCTCTTTTTTTGAATTCTTCTTGCAGTCCTAAAATTTGTTCAAAGTAAAATTTTCTTAATATATAAAATACCTCACCGTAAAAGATACAATCTATATTTTTGTCTAAATAAACTGTCTCTCCTTTGAGTAAAGATAATGTGTTTGTATTTGTGTCAAAAAAGGTTCTTATAGTAGAAGAAATTGATTTTTTTTGATTATCCACTTTTTCATCAACTCCAACTTTACCTGGAGAAATTTTTCTAAAAGTGTAAAATGATTTTTCACTATCAATTTGAAATTCTACGCAATATGCCCAGAAACTTTCAGAACTTAATATTTCATTTAAATCGGTTATTTTTTTTGGAGAATTATTTAGTTGGTTATATACTACATCTGAAAAAGATGAAACTTTATTAATCATTGAATATGTAAATAAATGTTCTGAATCATCACTTATTACGTCATAATCAATAAAATTTAGGTCATTATTTTTTTCAATTCTTTCAAATTGTTTTATAGATAAATTATAAATATATTGTCTTATTTCATCAGTAATTTCAATTTGATAAACTTTAAAATCAAATTTTTCTAATACCTTAGAATTACTTTTGTAACCTTCTTTAAGTGTTCTTGTTACAAAATACATATTAAGATTTGTTGATACAGCTTGTTTTATTGTATCGATTAATTGTGATTTATCCATAAAAAATATTTTTTGAAATTTGATTTATCTTTATTTCGTCGTTTTCGTTGATTTCATCTAATTCAGTTATTAATAATCCTTTTCTTTTTACACCATTTTTAGTATATTCTATTTGGAATAAAGAATGCGTGATATTTAAAATTGGATTTATAACGATCATATTTGATTTTGTATAAATCAAAAATATAATAATTAATACTATAACTATTGATGATAGGTCAAAAATATCGTTTGTATCTTGAAAAATAAAAGGAACTATATATGTTGAAATATAACCAATAGCTTCACTGTTTTTATTTTCTACATCAGTAATTTTAACTAAATCGCCGTTATTTATTTTTCGTTTAAGATTTTTAAAAAGTTGATTTACCCCGAAATGACCAAAAACTGAAATTAATATTAAAAAATATGTTAGTCCAAATTTTGATAAACTTAAGCAAATCGCATCACTGTTAAAACCATCAAAATTTAAATACTCATTTTTTTGTTTTATTGCTACTAACGGAGGAAGCTACACGCAGGCTGGGAGTTTTCCGATAAACTTCCTACGAAGAACTGCCCTCCAAAATACAAATTTCCTGTCAACGAAGCACCAAAACCCGGCTTGCGGGTAGCTGAAGTGGCGGCTGCTCTTCTTCTCCGTCTTCAGGTCGCACTGTTGAATACTGTATCAATATTTATTTCAGTTGACAATTCTATTCCGAGTGACTTAATAATGTTTAAGGTTGCCAAGTCAACTGGCTGCAAACAAGCAATTGCTAAAAACTTTCTTGCCCTACTAAATGCAACATAACCTAATCTGAAATCATCATCATCAGATAGTATTTGGTCTACTGCTAACCACTTTAACAACTGGTTTTGGGTTTTTGCACAAACTAAAACCGAAGTTGCCTCAAGTCCTTTTGCAGTGTGAATAGTTGAATAGAAATCGGTTGTCGGATTATTTGAGGTGATGATTTTAATATTTTCGGTTGCTCTTGTGGTTTGAACCTTTCCTTTGGTTTCCTTTTTTAGTTCAATTTTAAATTCATCCTGAAACATTTTCCTAATTGAGTTTTCACAATGAGCATCGTCATTAAATACTCTCTTTCTAATTGCTCTGAATACTTTCAAGCTGAACTTTCTGTATGTTAATTCATCAGCAGTAATAGAAATTATTTCTCGTTTTTTCAAACCAATCATTGCAGTAGCAAGCTGCATCACTTCTCCTAATTGACTTGAAGGTTTTGAATTATCCTTAACAAGACGATTCAATTTATTTTCGCTTGCGATACCTTCAAATAAACTCCACTCATCAGAGAGAAACAAATTTTTTGCAATTCTTTCATCTTCATCCACAATTTCAAAAAATTGCTTACATGCATTGTATTCTTCAATGAGTTTTTTGATTTCATTTTCTTTAAGAAAAACGACAGGGTAATCAATCCCTGAATTTACTCCTTTTGCTTCCTGCTGATATGAAGAATTATATTTTACAATGAACTTATTTATTAGAGTTACAATTGGTGTTGAAGAACGAAAATTTTCAGTGATAAAAACAGTTTCATCTTTTTTCTCTTTACAAAGTTTTAACAAGGGTGTTTCCTGAAATGAATTTGGCTTGGGTTCTTTTCTAAGTTGGCTTTGTGTATATGTAAACCTGAAAATTGATTGTAATGGGTCTCCAATGCAATACAATTTAGTTCTGCCTTGTTCAATTATTTTCTGAATAATTTTATGCTGATATACTCTTGAATCCTGATACTCATCAATGAAAACATATTGCAACCTATTGGAAACTGCTTTGAGAACAGCTTCATTCATTAAGAGATGAAAAGATTGCTCCAAAATTTTATCATAAGTTACAATACCTTTGTCTAACAAGTTGTTTACGGCCTCAATCTCTTTTGCTTTTTGAACAAATATTCTTTTAGCTGCTGGAACATTATTTAATGAGTAAGGCAGTTTGGCAGAGTCAATATAATGCTTATCTACTGGAGCAATGTCAAACAAATGTGCAAAGGGTTCAAAAATGAATTTTATTAGAAAGCTATGAGTTGTTCCAATAAATATATTTTGAGGAATAGCAATCTTGTTTTCAATTCTTGCTTTAATGTTTTCCGTTGCAGCATTTGTGTATGTAATAACTGCACAATGTCGGGTAGGAGCGAGTGTTTCAATAGAGTTAAGAATTTCTCCAACCATATTGTGGGTTTTGCCTCCGCCGGGTCCGGCTATGACTAATCGTATGTCGGAATTATTCTGCGCTCCCTGATTCATTTTTTCGAGAATAGATAAAATCAAAACCGTCTTTGATATACTTTGGAATATTGAATTGATTTGACTTGTCACTGGCTGTTAATGTATCAAGTAAATCTGTTGCAAAAGCTGCTTTGAAATCTGATTCTTTTTTACCGTCTGCTTTTCTACTCTCAATCAATTTGAAAAAATCATCAAGGACAATTTCGATTGTGGTTGTTTCTTTTAGTTCTTTTCCTTTTACAGGTCTTGTTACCTCAATCGCTTTTAGCAATATGTCTTTACCATCGCCATTTTTATTTGCTACAATTAAATCTTTTTCAAAAGTTGATTCTGTGCTAATTTCAACACGAATTAAATTCTCATTTGAAGTTTGATAAGTCGTTTTCAAATCTTCGGCTCGGTTCTCTGTTTGGGTATTTGAATCGCTGTCAGTTAATACAAGACACTTTATGAAATATCCATTTTTTATTAGTTCTAAAAAGTGTTTGAAGGCAACACCATTTACATTTACAAGGTTGCAACCAACTTCCTCTAAAGTTTTCTTGGTATGAAGTTTAAAAAGCTTTGGTAGTAGAAGCTGTTCTGAAATTCCTTCAACTAAAATTATTTTCCGTGCAAAAAACATTGTGGACTTCGTTGCATCCAAATACCTTCTTAAATACCGTTGAGTTTCTGTACCTGCCTTATTTATCTTTCCGTATTCATCAGCAAATCCGCTAAGAATGTAATGTGATTTATGGGTATTGGCTTCTTTGTCATAAAACAACACTGCTGTGTTTTCAAGGTCCAGTTTACTTGTGATATGAGTTGAATGAGAAGTAATTATCAACTGTAGATTTTCACTCGTCTCACTTTGTATATTGTCTGCAAGGTGCTGTTGTAAATGCGGATGCAAATGTGATTCGGGTTCTTCAATTCCAACAAGGCGAAAGAAAACTTTCGTGTTATTGTTAGCACTGTTTGTTAGATGAGAAATGATTAGAGAAATATAAAGTAAGTTGTTTCTACCTAAACCATTCCTTTCTACATTAACAGGGTCATTGCCATAAATCAAACTCAACTTTTTAAGCAATTCAGTTTCGTCAACTTTGGAAAAAAGAAACTCAACTTTATTGTTGTCATCCGAATCAAGGGAAATCTTTTTTAAGTATGTTGAAATCTGCTTTTGTATTTCTTTTAGTTCTGTATTCTCCTTTACCTTTTCATTAAGAACAGTTAGCTGTTCTTTCAAATCCTCAAATTTGTTTTCAGGTCGGTTATTTAGAACTTTGTAAAGTAAACGGTAGTCATTGCTTGCAATCAATTCAGTTTTAGCATCTCTCAAAGCATCTAAAAATTCAAAACGTAACATCCTTAAATAGTAATTGTCTGCTCTCTTAGTTGAATCTAAGCCACCATAAATATTGTATTCGTATGCTTTTATTGGAAAGTCAACAAGTGATTTTTTTCTATTGAAAAAATCAGTTGCGTTTTCATTTTCCTTTTTTGGAATTTTATTAATTTTTTCTCTTTGTTCTTCAACCCACTTAGTTAAATCTTTTCGCTTATTAAAAATGTATGTGAGCTTGGCTTGCTTCAAATCTTTATCAATAAACCAGTCACCAACTATTGCTTCTTGGTCAGCATTGCTATTAAAATCTTCCAGTATCACTTCAACTTTTACAGAAGGAAATTTAATATCCTTAGCAGGAATTGTTCCTTGTGCAATATCTGTTCTTAGCTTATCAGTCGCCTTGAAATTGATGTCGTCAATTTCTAACTGGCGTTTTTTGTAAAATGTAATCTCCTGACTAAAAATTAATCCTAAAGCATTTAGCAGATTAGTTTTCCCGATGTTGTTTTCTCCAATGATTAGAGTAAACTTTTTTAACTCCATCTCAAATGAGGTGAAGTTTCTGTAATTCTCAATTGTCAGTTTACGAATAATCATATATAATTTCTGTTATTTCAAGGTTAGCACTGTCCTGATAGAGTTGCTGCCAGCATCTACTTATACGAACTTTAGTTCGCATTTTTTTAATTAATGTATATTATTTACTGAGTTATCCAGAGGGATTTTAGCTCTTTGGATGGTTCTGTGACTTACAAAAATAAATCAAACATGAATATAAACCATTTATTTTTGAAGTTTTCCACAAG
>JASGCW010000170.1 GCA_030053945.1 Limnohabitans sp. | reverse complement strand
CGAAAACAATATAGAAGCCCAGCCATTAACAGGCGTTTGGCTCAATGGTATGTAAGTACATTATAGCTACACACGACACAACCTCTTTAGCTGAAAGAATTAAAAGAGAAGTAATTTAGAAAAACAAACGCCCAACATGAGGTTTGGCATTATTGGGGCTTGACGAATATTGCCTCAACCTTTCTTCTCTATTGTGCTTTTGTTTGGGCTAGGCGTTATAAATTTGGCTTATGAATAAAACATCAGCAATATTGCAATCATTTGGCTTCGGTTATTGGCAGACGGAACTCGAAGGCCCCAAAAACGCCAAACCCTAGCGTTGTAGGCAACCCTATGAGACAAACTACAAACATTTAACAGACCGAGTAAACAAAGAAATACAGCCAAAGCTTCGCAAAATTAAAAGAGATGCAAGCCTAAGCACAAAACCAAAGCTTTTGCATCACATTAAATTTTACCTTTAAGCACCAAAGCCCACCCACCACCCTAATTGAGTTAATTGATTAAAATGATAATAAAAAATGAAAAAAATATCTGAAGGAGTAGCTTATTCGAGAGCTAATTATCATTTAATTAATGGAAGTACAAAAAACAGGAAAATTGCTTTCTTTCAACTAAAACAAAATTTACCTTTCAGCGAACTTTGTAATGCATTTGATTTCCTTACAAAAAACTTACATACTTTAAGAAAAGAAGTACTTTTAGGAAAACCACTTCCTGAAAGTTATTCTGAATTAGGGCTGCTAAATGAATTACCTATATTAGGTCTTTTTACGAACTTCGAATTAAAACAAGTTGAATTAGTTTCTGAATTAAATTCGGTTTTAATAGGAATTAGAAAGTTTAAGTATGAAATCAATCTTTTTTTAAAATACAAAGATGATTATGAAACATATCTGCTAATTGGTGACTATGAAAATGCAGAAAAACAGTTAAACAAAATTGAATCTGAAATTTGTCATTCGTTATGGAGTTTAGAGAATCGTTTTGTTTTAAAAGAAGCATCAGGAAAAGCGTCTGAAAATAAAGAATTACTCAGCAAGTTTAATGAAGAAAATAACTCTATAGGGATTACAAAATATCTAGCTCACTATCTAAGCTTAAGAGCTGAACATTCTCTTTCGATTAACCGATATTTTAATGATTTAGAACTTTCTCTAAATAATCTAAAAAATACGGGAACAAGTGAAGCATTTAAAAACTATTACAGATTTAAACTTACCTTTCTAAATCATATTGATTTTAGTAACTATGGGGAAATAATTGCTCTAGATTTTTCTCACAGTATTATTGATAGATATTTAAATTTAACAAGAGTTCTTACAAACTTACTAGCAGTGTCAAGTTTTCTTGACGAAACAAAAGAGAAAAAGGATGTCCTAAAAAACTATTTACAAAATCGAATTAACTATTTAATAAGAAAAATTGAAGACCCCGTTTTATACAAGTTAAAACTACTTTCAGGTGAAACAATATTCCCTGCATTTGATATTAAAAAAAGTCAAGAAGAAATTAAAATAATAGATAATTATACAAGTGGATTGTATGATATAGTTGAGAAAGAACTTCAAAACCTTTTATTGGTAAAACCTGCACAATTTGACCTATATGTACTTTATATAAACTCATTGATTTACCAGAAAAAGAGTTTTGTACCAGTTGGAAATAAGAAAAGCTTGCAAAATGAAATCTTAAATGATTTATTCAAAATAATTTCTGTTGCAACAAACCCAAATCAATCTGCAATGAATTTATTAAGAATTGCTAATAATATTACTAGCAGCTCTTTAAGTTATGGTATTACAGATTTCGTTTACTTTCAAACTCAAGGTAAAAATGAAAGAAAACTGCTTTCAAGAATTTCATACAACATTGCTAATCCTATTATTTATGATATTTTTTCGGATGATTCGGATAAGTTAAATTTCCTAAATATGCTTTCTGAAAAGTTCCCTAATTCTATTACTGTAGAGTTTTTTCAGGAAAGACTAAAAGGATTGGATTTTCTATATAAATTTCAGAATAAGATTCCAGAAGGAAAATTCAAAGTTGAGGTTGCAAAAAAATATCAAGAAAAAAGTGATTTTCTCAATGCTTCAAAAGAATGGGAATTTTTAATTTTAAATTATAAGGACACAGCACCCATTTTAGAAACAGCGATTGTTAATCTTTTTAAATGTTATCTAAAATTAGACCAACCTAATAAATGCATTGAATTATTTGTTGATAGTTTCTTTTTCAATAATTACATAATTGAGAAAATAGAAGTCCGTGAATTATTAAATAAAATCCATTCCAATAAATTTCGGAATGTTGAAAAGGGAATTAATCTTCCAATATTCTATACTATTGTCGATGCAGATGTTATTGAAACACAATTAGCTTTTGAATTGTTTAATGATTTTTTGGGAGTAGAAAAGCCAACTCAGTTATTAAAGAGAATTGACGAATTTGATGAAGGAAAATTTATGTTTTACATAGAACATACTTGTAGCCCAAAAATCTTGATGCATTCTACATCATTTGAAAATTCAAAACAAAGGTTGGAGGAAAGGCTATCAATATCAAATTTTGTAAGAGAAAAATTCCCTAACAATAAAAATATTATTTCAGAAATAAAAAGTATCCAAAATATTCTTGTAATTCAACAAGGGTTGATTGACCTTGATGAAAGCAAAATATATGTAAATGAGCAAGGTATTATTGAAAACGAATTGCAGGAATACAAAGCAATTTATGAACGCTTTGCAGTAATATCAAGAATAACAGATAAGGGGAAATTATTGATATTAAAGGGAGGAACACTAACCACATATTCTTCTCAAGAAAATACGGAACTCGAAAAAATTGAATATTCTAATAATCCAGTTTTTGATATCTACATGGAATTATTTAATTCTGTAAAAGACAAGTTTTTGAATAGTCAATTTGGGATTGTTGCATATTTAAGCACAAGAATAAGACACGGTGTTTTAGTTGGAGAATTAAGACCAATATTTGAGACCCACAATTTGATAACGTTAAAAGAAGGGAAAAGTTCAAAATATCGAAGAAATGTATATTGGGATATAATATATGGTAATTATACACAAATTAGTCAAGGTCAAAAAGAACAAATTCAAATTACATTAAGTGATTTTGCAAGTAAAATTGATGGGGTAATATTTGATTTGATTAAAAAACACCTTCAAGTTTATAAAGCAGAAAGCAACGAAGAAGGTTGGTTTGATTATGAATTTGACCTGAATAAGTTGTGGTATCATTCTGTAGCGTCAATATATAGTGAAAGTTTTGACGATTTCGTTCAAGGTATTTTTGCAGTATTATGGCATAGGACTGATGAAAACTTAGAGTTTATTAGAGAAAAAATACAAAATGATATTCTTAATCAATTTAACGCATATTTTGATGAGTTTGAAAGAGATATTACTCACCAATTAGGTGAGCAAAATAGCGAACCAATAAGAAAGTCTATAAAGGATTGTTCTACAGAGATACAGACTGTTATTCAAAAAATTAGCCGATGGTTTAAACGAAGTGAAATCAAAGCTGCTGATTTTAAATTATCAGATTTGATAAACATTGTGGCTGAGTATACGACTAAAAGTAGTTGGCAGAAAAGACTTCAACTAACTAGAGAAATAAATTTCGACAGCAATTTCAAAGGTGAATACAAAACGCATTTTGCGGATTTGATAAGAATATTTCTTGAGAATGTTATTAAACATTCAGCAGACAATGCATTTGAGTTAAATTGTAAAATCATTTCACAAATAGAACAAGAGAATATTTTAAAAATTACAATTGAAAATGCAATTACTGATATAAATTCTATTGATGCTCTGAGGACAATTTGGAATGGTGATAGACTTGATACATACAAACTAATTAATGAGGGTAAATCAGGGTATCATAAAGCATTTAAAATTTTAACTTCGGATTTAAAATGTCCAAAAAATGGGTGTTTGAAAACTAGTATTTCAGATGATGAAAAATTATTCTCAGTTTTATTATCTATTGACATAAAAGAGTTAAAAATATGAAAATATTGTTCATTGAAGACCATCCATTAAAACAGGCTCAAATAATCAGATTTGTTTCTGAAAAATTTATTGATTGCGAAATTGAAACCAAAAACTCATACATAAGTGGATTAAAAGAACTTAAAATAAATCACAATAAATACGATGTTCTGCTTTTGGATATTAGTATGCCTAATTATGATATTTCTTCTGAAGACAGTGGTGGAGATTGGATGCCATTAGCAGGAAAGAATATTTTGAAAGAAATGTATTTACGAGATATTTCAACAAAAGCAATTGTTATCACAATGCACGGAAGTTATGATGATGGCACAAAAATAACAGACCTTGATAAAGATTTGCAAAAGGAGTTTTCAGATAATTACATTGGTTACGTTTATTATTCACAAATAAATGAAGAATGGAAAGAAAATCTTTGTCAATTACTTAATACTCTAAAAAAATGATAAAGATTTTAATTGTTGATGATTTACAAAGCAAGAGGGAAATGATTTTAAAAGTAATTCTTGATAATCACGACATTCTTGAAAAGAATATCAGACAAGCTAAATGTGTAAATGAAGCAAAAAAAATACTATATCAAGAGTATTTTGACTTAATGATTTTGGATTTAGTACTTCCTGTTGAAGTAGATGGAGAAAGTAGTCCAAAAAATGCAATAGGCTTCCTTAATAACATTGCGATTAATCCTTCAATACATCCACCAATTCACATAGTTGGAATTTCAGGATACAAAGACCAAGTTGAAGATCACCATCAAGACTTCAATGAAAAACTTTGGAATTTAATTGATTTTGAAGAAAATACTTCTACTTGGGCTGACCAACTTCAATCTATCATTTTTCATTTAGTTAAAATCAGACAGCAATTTATTAGTGCTTCATTTGCAAACCAATCAGAAGTTATAATTGACTATCTTGACAATAACTCTTTACCTAACACTTTTGTGGGTTTTAATTGGAAACAAATTGCAAATAATCTTGCGACAATAATTGAGAAATCTTTATCTGTTCCAAGTAAATTTTCAAACGGAGCAAAAGCTAAAAACATAAATACTAATTCTATTAAAATTTCGAGTGAGTATGACTTTCAAAATCTTATCCATTTAGTTTTACGACCTTGGTTACCAAGTGTAGAAGCTGAAAATATTGCTGTAATTTTTGATGGGAATACAAAAAAGGCAGACTTTTCTATTAAAGGAAATTCTTTGATTATAGAAGCAAAGTATATTGACACGAATGGTAAAAAAAATGACACTTTAAAAACACTTGAAGGTTTGAAGTCGTTTTACAGCAATAACGCTAATGTAAAAGCATTACTGTTTTTAATTCTTGTAGAAAATGGTGTTGACTTAGATATACATAAGATTGAGGAAGAATTTAGCCAACAAGGAACAGACCCTTCGGTTTGTGTTAAAGTGATATTCAATATATTAAATTAATGACCTAATTCATTTGGTAGCACATTTGCAATTTTTGCCAATACACAAACCAAGGCTAAAAAATTCAAAAGTGCTACCAAGCCAACGCACCACGGCACGACAAACAGAAGCGAAATGAACAGACGAAAAAAGGCACTAGGGCATAACAGGGGTTTGGCAAAAGTGGGGCTTTAGTACTAGGCTGAACATTTGTAGTTTCTATTAGCTTTTGTACTAAATTTGAACTTTAGTACTTTCTAAACCCCACCTTCGCAAACGTGTGCTGTGAATGATTAATAAGAATTGTATTAATCAGTGCTGTATAAGAGA
>JASGCW010000051.1 GCA_030053945.1 Limnohabitans sp. | reverse complement strand
TATTCCCATAGTTGACGGAGCGTAATCGGTTTACTTCACCTAACATTAATTTTTATAGGAGTTCAGTGAATTTATTTCGTTCAACAGAGGTTTACTTCACTAAGTTTATATTTTTTATAGGTGTTCAGTGATTACAATTCATTGTTGGCTCTTCGAGCCCAACGAAACCTTAGCTATTATAGCCAGTTTTTCTATTATTAAAAATCTAAACTAGATAATTTACGAAAACTTTTATTTTCTAATGTTATTGGCATTTTATTGTCAATATTTTCTGCAACTTCATATTCTATCTTATTTTCAGGAATAGCATATATTTTACCAATAGTGTTTATTAATCCCAACAAATTTAAATTTGGAAAATAAATATCTAGTGAGTTTTCATTTTCAGTTGTTAATAACTCAATGTTGTTTCCTTTTAATTCATTTAGAACTAAAAATTCCTTTTCTCCAAACCAATCGTCATTTGTAATTTTTGTTGATTCATTAAATATTGGTTTAATAATTACCTGTTCTATTTGGAATGGAAAATAAAGTAACCCATTTTTATATTGTTCAAGAGAGGCTTTAATAAATTCTTTAGATGGATTAAGTCTTTCGACATCTGAAACAGCAAAAACTTCATTTATTAAATGAGATTTAAGATTTTCTTCTCTGAAAGCATTTGAAGAATCAAAGTAAATCTCATAAACAATTCCAGAGTAAATATGATTAATGATATAATCATTTAATTTAACAAAATTGCTTCTTAATTCGGATATAAAACTCATTGCTTCACCTGAACCACCACATGCTGATTGGTATATATTTCGTCCTATGACAAATAGTTTGTCATTGTTCGTATTATTCTCTTCAATACCTTTTTTTGCTATTTCTAAAAAATACTGAAGTGCAGGATTTTGTTTATACCAATTATAAGACTTTAATTCTTCAATAGTTTTTGTTAGAATTGTATCGTCGTACAAAGGAAAATCTATATCTGACAATGCATGAGGTGAATAAGTAGATGCGACAGGATTCTCTATAGCAACAGTATCGACTGATTCAATAACTTCTGCAATTTCTTCAAAATTTACGGTAGCTTCTTCCTCAGTTGTTTCTTTCAAAACATTCTCTTTATCATCTTCAATTTCAGATTTTTGATTGTGTACAATTTGTAGAGCGTTTGCTAAATCAATAAAAGTATTGCTTATTTTCCCAATTAGTATTTTGGTGAATTGTTCAAAATTGACAATATGAAACTCCTCAGAGCTTGTATAAGTCTTAAATTCATGTACCAATCTAGAATCAACAATTTTAAATTGTGGATTGCTATTTCCTTGTTTTCGCCCGTTAACAATTATTTTGAAAGGAGCATATACCCAATCTTTCTTTTCATCGTTAGTTATAAGTAAGGCTTTTTTAATGCTTTTGGATTTACAAAAATCAAGAATTTCATACCATAAAATTAAATCTCCATGAGAATTTAAATCCTTTTTATCATCCTGAAAACCTGGAGGCAGTTTGTGATTATATCTTATTAATCCTAATTCATTAACCTTTGATAGAATTTTTTCAAGATCAGTATCAATTATGCATTTTTCAAAAGTTTGTTCTATTTCCTTGTGTACTTTTATTTTATAGTCATGACCTTTGGAAGAAGTAGTGAACTCAATTTTAGCTATTTTTTCTTCAATGATTTTTAAATCTTCTTGAAAATCAATAATGTTTGTATATTTTGATCTGGTTAAACTTGCATCGTCAATATACATTTTTAAGAATGCACTCGCATGGGTGAATTCCTTTTTTATTGTTTTTATTTTAGTTAAAGGACTTAAATAATCTTGTATTTGATCTCTAATAAATCTATTACTATATTCATTTATTACCCAATTAGGTATTTTTACTCTGTCTTTTACAATATATGTTTTAATCCAATCTAAAAATTCTTTTCGAGCGGAATCATGTATGCCATACATCAGTGCTATAATGTTTGTGTCAATAAAAATTGTACACTCATCATCTTGAATTAATTTAAATATTTCGTCATTATAATCATTGACGTTGATTTCTGCTAATGGAAATTTCATTATTTATTTAGTTGGGTTAAAATTGGCTATAACGTCCCGCTCGGCTTGACGAAGTTTTCAAAGAGAGCTTTGCTCGAATTTGAAAATTTTGTCAAGGCGACTGATGTGCGAAGTCCCGGAGGGCGACGCACGTCAGTCGGCGTAGCCGAGCGGAACGATGTGGCGCAACTCCGAAGGATTGCGCCACATCGTTATGTGGCTTTGCGAGTTTTGGGGAAAGCCATTCCCAATTTTTTGATTATTAACCAGTTATACAAGTACAAGACTGATTTTCCATAAGCCGAAAGCCCAAATCTTGCAAAACCGCTGTTAGCTGTTGTTGTAAATTGAAATTTTGTGCTTATTTGTTCGGAATTATAATAAAAAATATATTAAGTTCTGCAACTTTAACTTTTCTTTAACACAATGAAACTTGTAAATTTTGTAAGAAATTAGTTTTTTTGCAAAATTAAGATAAAAATATACACCTGTAAAATAATATGGAAAGTTCTTCCAATATACCTGTAGCCACGAGAGTGGTATGGTATAAAACGGAGGTTTTCAGATTCATAGCTGTGGAGACGGTGAAGATTCTGATAACCTTGCTAATCGAA
Organism: Limnohabitans sp.; assembly: GCA_030053945.1. Taxonomy (GTDB): domain Bacteria; phylum Bacteroidota; class Bacteroidia; order Flavobacteriales; family Flavobacteriaceae; genus Flavobacterium. Next base: position 25,428 of record JASGCW010000051.1, on the reverse strand, counting down.
AGATATAGCTAAACTTAATTTTAGGAAGTCGATTTGTGCGCCAACACATTTCGGCTTTCTTTAATTACACTGCAAATATACATTTTGTTTACAAAAGTCATATATTTAAAATGTAATTTATAACAATTCTAAATAATAAACACAAAATTTCAAAGAACTAATTTAAACTTTAAATATGAAATACAAAGACAATTTTTTAACAACTAATGATTTCAATGATAAAATTTCAGGAGTTAATAAAACCTACAATTGCTGGAGAGTAGATTTTAAAACTGCAAAAACTGAACTATCTTGTGGTAAAAACTTAATTTGTTTATCTTCTGTGTTCTTTCCAAAAGGGGGGCATATAATTAGAGAATATACACACATTGGTTTTTACAAAACTGTAGAAGATTTCTTTTCTATTGATTTTAACACCATAACTAGACATTTCTTTTTTATACCTACTAATGAGCTAACAGAAGAGCAAATAATAAATATTATTTTAGATATAAAAAACAAACATAATATAAGTTGTTAACTCTGTTGAAATAAAGCTAAATAGTGTAGTTGTTTTTCAGCTCTCTCTTGAGTGTGTTTTAGTATCGCTTGAATATCTGGATAACTAGAACCACTCAATATTTCTACTATTGAGTCAACTTTACTATTTATCTCTCCCCAATATAATCCTTCATCTGATATTTTTTCCATTTTTTCTAATTTAATTTTTTAGAAAATGTTATCTGTTTTTACGCCTTTTATTGGCTTTTTACAATTACAGCTAACGTCCCGCTCGGCTTGACGAAGTTTTCAAAGAGAGCTTTGCTCGAATTTGAAAATTTTGTCAAGGCGACTGATGTGCGAAGTCCCGGAGGGCGACGCACGTCAGTCGGCGTAGCCGAGCGGAACGATGTGGCGCAACTCCGAAGGATTGCGCCACATCGGTTTGGGTATTGCCGAAGGCGGGGATTTTTAGCGCAAAAGTTCAAACGAAGGACGAATGTTGAACCTTGCACAAATGTCCAATCGAAGTCGTTCAGCCCCGCTTTTGGCAATACCTTGTTGTACGACGTAGTTATTTATTTAGTTTTTAATTCGTCCAAATATTTTCGTATGTCTTTTTCTAATTTTTTGGGATAATCATAATTTAGTTTTTTCGATAATTCAGTTCCAATTTTTGAAACTAAATCAGCCATTGCAAATAAAGCATCCCAATTATCATTTTTTTTACTTCCTGAAAATGTTTGTTCTATTGTTTCCCACAAATCGGTAGTCAGGTATTTTTTAAAAAGTCTGCCGTATTTATTGGTTGTAATATTCCAATTATGTTCGCTTGAAATGTACCATTCGATTAAAGGGATTAAATAGTCTGTTCGGATATTATTTTCAGTCATAAACTTTGTATAAAACAAGTCATCCCTAATAATACATTTTGCGGTATGAGCAATGTCCCACCAAAAGTCATTTAAAACTTGTTTGAATTTTTTTTCTGTAGGTTTTTTTATTATAAAAATCTGGTGAGTAGGCTTTTTTAGACTATTTGTTAGCCCTTCTTTATCCACCAAAACTTTATAGCCAATATCCCAATCTTCGTGTAATTCATTTTTTTTTGCGTCAAGTAAAAATTCGGGTTTGCTGTATAATTTGAAATCTACTTTGACATAGTCAGCATATAAAACCATTTTCATAGCGTGTTTACCTTCGAAATAGGTTTCGTCTTCTTCAACCATTGCAATTGGATTTCCAAAATTTTCTGTCCAAGTATTGTCTGAAATATATTTGGCGTTATTTTCGAATATAAGTTCAATGTCTAAGTCGCTAAAATCGTCAACAGGTGCTAATGGATTTACAAGTGAACTTGTCAATAATACTGCTCTTATGTCTCGGTTATTTTTAGACCAATCAATTATTGCTTTTAGTTTTTCGTCACGAACTTTCATTTTTACGAGGTGGGTTTTACTATGTCGTACAACGCCCAGATTTACGCAACTCAAATACATTTTGCGCAATCGAACTGTTATAAATAAAGCCAAAAACAACTCTTTGAAGAGAAGTCATCTAGCTTTTAGTTTGTTACTGCGAAGCTAAAAAAATAAATACTATTATCCATACGGGAAACCGTAAAAATTGTAAACTAAAAAAGTTAGACAATAAAGAAGTTTCAACTATTTATTTAGTAACCAGTTCACGTTATAAAGAAATGTCAACTGTTTTCTTTTAATGATTCAAAACATCACAAGGTTGTCATAATTCTTTTTGGGGTTGGTATAATTCCTTTCCGGATTGCGATATTTCTTTTTTGGGATGCCATAATTCTTTTTGGGGTTGCGATATTTCTTTTTTGGGGGACTGGACAGAATTTTGTGTAAACTCCAAAAATGCTTAATGTTTTATTTTAAATGCTTTGAGCATTATCTCAATGCTCTATTTCTGTATATATAAACTTACTGTAACTATTCAGCGAGACTACTTCACCTTACAAAGGAACGCTTAGTCATTATAACTAGTTCACTCTACAAAGGAACGTTTACTGTTTTCTTTGTAACTAGTTCACCTTACAAAGGAACGCTTACTGTTTTCTTTATAACTAGTTCACCTTACAAAGGAACGCTTACTGTTTTCTTTTTTAAAAAACCCAAATAACAAAGCTCAAAATAAATCCCAATTTTCAATAGATTAAAAAATCAAACAGTTTAAATTGTTCTATGTTTTAAAAATTTGAGTTTTATCCCGAAGCTTCCTATCGTGTGGACACAATTCTTACTATTTTTTTAATCTTAAAAACATAAGTTTATTTATTGTACTGAAAAACAATATATTAAAAAAAGCATATTTTTTAATATATACTTTTTTACGCTATCTTTCAACGTAACGTCACTGCGAGGCACGAAGCAGTCTATTGCTTATTAAGCCGATTACATATCAAAAAAAGACTGCTTCGTGCCTCGCAGTGACGAACCGCTTAGTATTTCTAATCTTCAAAAATGTGTCCACACGATAGGAAGCTTCGGGATTGAATTTATTTGTTATTTGTCATTTGGAATTTGCTATTTGCTATTTGCTATTTGCTATTTCCCTATTAATTCAAACATTATATCCCATACTTATCTACTAAGTAGATCAATGCAGTCATTGTAGCGGCACCCAACTCTAATTCGCGTTTATTTACAGCATCAAACTTATCGATTGCTGCGTGATGATATTCAAAATAACGTTGTGAATCAGGGCTTAAACCTACTTTAACTTTCGATTTTACATCCCCTATATCTGTTCCTCCGTGCCCTTTTTCAAAAAAATGAATAAAATAAGGTTCAAACAAATAACGCCATGATCTAAATTTAGCAAAACTCGTATCTGAACATTCAAAGAAAAAGCCTCTAGGTGTAAACCCACCCGCATCAGACTCCATTGCAAGAATATGATTTTCACGATTCTTTTGAGCCTCATCGGCATATTTTTTCCCTCCTCTTACTCCGTTTTCTTCATTCATAAACATAACTACGCGAAGTGTATTTTTTGGCTTGTAATTTATATTTTTAAAAATATTAGCTACTTCCATACTTTGCACACAACCTGCCCCATCATCGTGTGAACCATCACCTAAATCCCAAGAATCTAAATGCCCACCCACAGTTATTATATTCTCTGGATGTTCACTTCCTTTTATTTCGCCAATAACATTATACGATAAAACATCTGGTTCTTGATGACACGACTGTTTGAAGTAAAAAATCAAATTTGGATTTTCTTTCAATGATTTACTTAACAATTCGGCTCCATTAGTACTAATTGCACAACCAGGTATTCTTTTGTTTACATCCTTTTCGTCATAACTACTATTCCCAGTATGAGGAAAATCGTCTAAACGTAAATTTAAAGAACGAACAATAACACCTAGCGCACCATATTTAGCAGCTTCATTGGCTCCAGAACGGCGTTGGTCACCTGCTTCACCATACGAATCAAAAGCCCTTACATTAGCGGGATTCATTGGTCGGTTATAAAAAACAATCTTCCCTTTCAATTTATCGGTACCTAAAGTTTCCAGTTCTTTTAATGATTTTACTTCAACCACCTGAGCCTTAATACCAGAAGCAGGTGTTGGTCCACTAGCTCCTAAAGCACATATAGGTACACTAATTTTTTTTCCATTTAGTATAAAATATGCCTCCTCTTTTTCTCCTCTTACCCATTTTGGTACCATTACTTCTTGCAAATACACTTTGTCAAATGCTCCTGAGGCCTCCATTTGGGCTTTTGTATATTCAACTCCCTTTTGTGCACCTTCCGAACCAGATAAACGATGACCTATTTTATTGGACATATATTCTAATTGTGAGTAGCATTTAGAATTAGTTAATGCTTGGTTGTAAATGGCTTTCAATTGACTTTCATCTGTAGTTTGCGAAAAACTAAAAGAAGCATATAAAGACAAAAAAAGAAGTATTTTTCTCATTGTGGTTATTTTGATTATTCCAAAAATAAAGCAGTTAAAACTTTTAGCCTAGTTTTTTTCAATGAAATTTTAGATAAATTCTAAGAAATGAAAAAGCCTCAAAATTGAGGCTTAAAATTTTCAATAACATATTTTTAGTAATCGATTTTTAACAATAAATACTATTTACCATCAACATAATCTTGCAAATAGCTAAATTTTTCTGTCAGCTTTCCATTTTTGCAAATCGTCCCTCTTTCTAAAATTCCTTGTTTATCATTATTATATAAAGATGGAATAACGTGCTTTAAGAACATTTCTCCAAAACCTTCACTAGCATCTTTAGGCAATTCGCAAGGTAAATTATCAACAGACATAACTACAATAGCCCCAGGATGATCATAATGTACTTCTTTATGCTCGCTCGGTAAGTAACCAAAAAATGGTTCTGCAATAGTAGAAGCTTTTATTGTACAAGCTATTGGTCCATCTACATCACAAGAAATATCCGCTACCACTTTAATTTTATTATCAGGAGCTTTCAACATATCACGAGTTAAAATATCAGGTGCTCCATTTCCAAAAAAATGACCTGCCATAAATATATCCGAAACTTTTGTAAAACGTTCAAAGTTTGAGGTATATTCTTGAGGATTAGTATAAAAATCCTTTTTATCAAAAGGTTTTCCATCTATACGCTTATTATAATCTTGAATATCAATATGAGTATATACTGGTCGATCATAAGATTTGGTCAAATAATCTTCTATAGAAACCTCCTTAATTTTCATTGCATCAAGCATCTCTTTAGCACCTAACCCCACTTTTCCGTGTCCTGTAAGCACGATTTTTATAGGAGGTAACACAGGACGACGTAAACGTTCTATTAATTCAGCTTGATCTTTTAGTGTCTCAGCCTTCGCTAAATTGAATAAATCATACTTAATACCAAATGCTCTAAAGCCATTGTAAGCACCAACAATTCCAGCATAACGCCCAAAACCAATTAATCTCTTATTATTACTATCTACAATTGTTTCGTGATCAATAAGCGTAATATTTTTTTCTAGACAAGCTAAAAGGAGTTTTCGGTTATAGGGTTGCTTCTTTATAGTATGTGAAAAGAAAAAATATGTTTTATTTGGAATTAAAGCATCCACAGGAACTTCTTTTACACCTATTAATACATCACAATCTGTCACATCAGTATCTACAGGAATTCCTTTCTCAATATATTCTTGATCTGAAAAAACTCTAATATCAGAAGATTCAACTTCAAATTCTGCTTGTGGAAATTGTTCCTTAACCTTTAACATTTCATCAGGAGTAAAAACAACTCTTCTATCAGGTGGGTTTTTTCTTTCTTTTATTAATCCGAATTTCATTTAAATAACACTTTATTTCAATTAGAATATATAACCTTTTTCATATAATTTGTTGCAAATATAACACATGAATAACATAAAACAACTGTATTATTTTAAATAATAATGCATACTTTCGTATTAGTTTGTTTATTTTATATTTGCTTGACAATTTATTTACAATGATTTTAAGAATAATTCACAAAATAGCATTAATTTCACTTATAATATTCCTTTTTGTTTCCTGCAATTCTGATAAAAAGAAAGCACTCAAAACAAAAGAGCAAAACAAAATTGGTTCTTTATACAGATTACAACCTCTTGAAAAAGAATTACCTGATATTAGTAAAGCAAAAAAAAATCAACTGCGATATAAAATTGAAAAATTCTATCAAAAAATCTATGCCCCAAATAAATTTTCAGGAAGTATTTTAGTTGCAAAAAACGGACATATCATTTATGAAAAATATGTTGGAAAGGCAAATTTTGAAAAAAAAGAACCTATAACAGCTGAAACTCCTTTACATATAGCTTCAATGAGTAAAGTTTTTACTGCCACAGCAATATTACTTCTTGTAGATTCAAAAAAAATAACTTTAGATCAAAAAGTAAATACTATTATCACTGATTTTCCTTACGACAATATTACTATCAGACAACTACTAAATCATAGAACTGGTTTAAGAAATTATAGTTATTTTACAGAAAATAAATTAGTTTGGAATAAAAGAGAAACACTTACAAACTCTTATTTAGTCTCTCTGATGAAAGTTCATAATATAAATTTAGAATTTAATCCAGATTCTAGATTTAGCTACTGTAATACAAATTATGCGATACTGGCGTTAATCCTTGAAAAGATAACAAAAATGGATTATCGTACAGCTATGAAAAAATTGATCTTTGAGCCATTAAATATGAAAAACACCTATGTTTTCGATTTAAAAAAAGACGCAGATACAGCTTCACAATCCTACAAAGGGAATTTAGTTCGATATCCTTTTAATCATTTGGACGATATTTATGGTGATAAAAATATTTATTCTACTCCAAGAGATGTTTTAAAATTCGATATGGCTACATACAGTCCAGCATTTTTAAATAAAAATTTATTAAAAGAAGTTTATAAAGGTTATAGTTATGAAAGCAGAGGAATAAGAAATTATGGATTAGGGATAAGAATGCTAGAATGGGAAGATGGGAAAAAATTATTTTACCATAATGGTTGGTGGCACGGAAACACATCTGCATATGTAAAGCTAAAAGACGAAAAAGTAACTTTAATTTGTATTTCAAACAAATACACACGATGCACTTATAAACTAAAGGTGTTATCTAGCTTATTTGGTGACTATCCATTTAAACTTGAAACTAAAGATGAAGTTTTAGAATAAAAAAATTCAAATTCCAAATAACAAATAGCAAATAAATTTCAAATCTTAATCCTGAAGCTTCGGGACAAATTTCAAACTCCCATCACCCAACTCCCATCGGTTGCTAGACGGACACTGAGTGTCACACTGAGCTTGTCGAAGTAGCTCTCGAAGTGTCGAAGCACCATCACCCATCTCACATCTCACATCTCAAACCTCAAATCTCAAACCTCAAATCTCAAATCTCAAATTTCTAAATTCTAAATTCTAACTCCCCATTCCTAAAAATATTTTCAAAATCCAACAAATAACTCCTAAATATTTACTTATTTTTATTAGTTTTGCGCCACATTTGGGGTCGACTGGTTTTGACAGCGAGTGGAATTAATTAGTAAGCATACCGAGCCAAGTATGGTAGGCTCGTAAATATCTGCTATACAAACTTTAAACGGCGAAAATAATTACGCTTTAGCTGCTTAATCCGAAGTTTAGTACGATTTGCCTAGTTCCTACAAGGTAGGAAAGCTAGATTCTCCTCAAAAGCCTTGACTTACGGCGTTTGGTTTAGGGGAACCGTAAAAGTAATTCTAGGAAAGGTAATGCTTTAAATCCTTTCTGACACTGATAAAGCTAAGCTAAAAGTGGCCGTTTTCAGCCTTGCTTTTAGTCGAAAATCCAAGTGAAAACTAAGTATGTAGAAAGCTCTTTGATTGCTTGTTTGGACCCGAGTTCGATTCTCGGCGACTCCACTTTTAAAACACTATTTCAAACAAAAATCCTGAAATCGTATGATTTACAGGATTTTTTGTCTTGATTAATTATCAAAATATTCTTTAAATCATAAAACTTAGTGGTAAAATTATAAAGCAATGCTATACTCGAAAAAGAACCACCTCTAAACTATAAAGATTAAGCAATAGAAATAGAACGTGTACTTTACTTCTAAAGAAATAGAAGATATTTTAAAAAAGAATTCAATATTAAACGATTAGATTTATTTAGAGATATGTTTTTATTCTCTTGTTTTACTCGTTTAGTCTATGCATATGTATATAGCCTCACAAAATCAAATATAATAATTAGAATTGATAGAGAAATTTGGATTGCAACACATCGTCAAAAAATAGAATTATCTTCTAAAATTCCTAAGCTTCTAGTTCCATAAATGATAATTGATAAATATAAAAATCCCCCACAAACTAACAATCAAGATAAGCCACTCCCTTTTCTATCCAATCAGAAAAAATCTTACTCTAAAAAAGTAGCAGATATTTGTAATATCGATAAAGAGTTAACATTCTATATTGCTAGACATACTTTTGCAAACACAGTTACTTTGACTAATGATGTCCTCATTGAAACTTTAAGCAAAATGCTTGGACATAAAAATTTAAGAACAGCAGAGCATTATACTAAAGTTTTAGATAGCTAGGCCAGTTATGATATAAAATAACTAAAATATCAATTAAATAGTAATTCATACCTAAATATTAATAGTAAAGTTTCCGCTTACAAATGAGTTTTAATTCCTTATATGGAAAATGTATAGTATCAATTATCAATATCAAAAAAAATGGCTATTTATGTCCTTAGATTGTCTAAATTACTTAAAAACATTTATTTAATTTTGAAAATATGAGCAGGAAACTAAAAATAGTATTTTTAATTATGCCGAAAGTACATTTGTTAGACCTAGGTAGTGTCGCACAAATATTTTTTGAAGCAAAAAGTTTAGGATTAAATTGTGAGATAGAATATTGTACGACAGAAACTCACTGCACTACTTCAATAAATGTACCCTTAGGGAAATTAAAGATATTCAGCGAAATAAAATTAAATGCAGGGGATTTTATTATTATACCTAGTAGTCTATATACTTATGTTTTATCAGATGATTTTAATCCAAGTCCAGATCTTATTAACTGGATGAATCAAAACTACAATAATGGTATTAACTTCTGCTCATTGAGTAACTCTGCATTATTATTAGCCAAAGCAGAATTATTAAACGGAATTTACTGTACAACTCACTGGCTCAGAATTGACAAGTTAAAAGAATTAGCTCCAAAATCAAAAGTTATTGAAAATATACTTTTTTATGAAGATAGTAATATTATAACAAGTGCTGGAGCAATTTCATGTATTGATTGTGCTTTGCATATTGTCTCAAAATTAGGTGGAGGAAAAATGGCATTTGAAATTTCCAAAAAACTTTTATTGTACAATATTCGAAAAGGAAATGAAGAACAAATAAGTATTCATTTAAAATTCAGAGAACACACACACAAATCAATACATAAGGTTCAAGATTTTTTAAGTGATAATTTAAAAAAAACAGTAACGCTTCTTGAACTATCAGAAATAGCCAATATGAGTGAACGTTCTTTAACTAGAATATTTAAAAAAGAAACAAAATTAACTATAAAAGAATATTTGACCGAACTAAGAATCGAGAAAGCAAATCAGCTTATGAAAATACCAGATTATAGTATTATTCAAATCGCTAATGAATGTGGATTACAAAGTGAAAGACATTTAAGACGAATTCTTAAAAAAAATAAATAGATATGAACAAAAAGCATCAATACAATATTGAACTCAAGTGGACTGGAAACAATGGTTTAGGAACAAGAAACTACTCTTCATATGAAAGAGATTTTGAAATTGAAACGATTGGTAAACCTAAGCTATTTGGGTCTTCTGATCCAGCGTTTAGAGGTGATAGAACAAAATATAATCCCGAGGATATGTTATTAAATGCAATCTCATCTTGCCATATGCTCTGGTATTTACACTTGTGTTCTAATGAAGGGATTATTGTAATCGACTATAAAGACAACGCTACAGCAACTATGATAGAAACAGAAAACGGAAGTGGCAATTTTGAGGATGCGATATTAAACCCCATCGTAGTAATAACCGATAAAAGCAAAAAAAAACTTGCTATTCAATTGCATTGTAAAGCAAATGAGATGTGTTTTATAGCTAACTCATTAAACTTTCAAGTAAAGCATTTTCCAACCATAATAATTCAAGCGAATGTTTAAAGAAAACATCATTTTAGAAAATGAGGAAGTATTACTTCGCCCATTGCATCGAAATGATTTAGAAAACCTAAAACATTTTGTAATTAACGAGCCCGAAATTTGGAAATTCAGTTTAGTTCAAATTGCAACAGTTGAACAATTAGAAGACTACATTAACAAAGCAGTCGAAGCAAGAGAACTTGAAAAAGAATACCCTTTTATTGTCTTTGATAAAGTAAAGAAAGAATATGCAGGATGTACTCGTTACTATGATATTCAACTTGCTTACAAATATTTGCAATTAGGATACACATGGTATGGTAAAACCTTTCAGGGCACAAAACTAAATAAGAATTGTAAACTGTTATTACTTGAGTACGCGTTTGAAATATTAGGAATGGAAAGAGTTGAATTTAGAGCTGACAACCGAAATGAAAGAAGTAAAGTAGCAATGAAAAGTATTGGATGCGTCGTAGAAGGAATTTTTAGAAATCATTTACCTACAATTGAAGGAGGTAGAAGAGATAGTATTGTATTAAGTATTTTAAAAGAAGAATGGGAAAAAAAAGTTAAAGAAAATCTAATCCAGAAAATAAATTCAAGATGAATCCAACAAACTTTAACAACAAGGTTTTTGTATTACTGCATAACACTGCAAATGGAACAACAAATGAAGAAACGAAATTCTATTACAAACAAACCGATGATTTAGTAACTGCTGATTTCTATGGAGGGACAGTGAAATATGGAAAGATTATAGCTATCCATAAAGGAGATAATTTAGAAATGGTTTATCAAATGCTAACTTCTACAAATGAACTAAAATCTGGAAAAGCAATCGCTAACATAGTATTCAATGAAAATGAAAAAATAGAGTTACACTTAAATTGGGAATGGCTAACCACTAGTGAAAATAAAGGCAATTCGATTTATAAAGAGATATGAATGAAATAATTAATATAACAAATGCTAAATCCTACAAATGGGGCAAAAAAGCAACTGCATTCCAAATATTTGATTCAAATTCACTTTCTGTTAAATTAGAAATATTAAATCCTTCTGAAACAGAAACACTTCATTATCACCAAAAAGTTACGCAAGTTTTCTTTGTATTAAGTGGTAAAGCAAAATTTGTAATTGATGATGTTGAATTTGTATTACACGAACAAGATAGTATAACTATCTACCCAAAACAGAAACATTTAGTGAAAAATGTAAGCAATACTACACTTCAATTAATCATAATTTCTAATCCAAATACATATAATGATAGACAAAACATTACTAATTTTTGATATAGATGGAACTCTTTGCAATACTAAAGAAATTAGCGATAATTGTTTTATAGAAACATTTAAAAAAATATATAATTATGATTATCAAAGTATTGAATGGGAGAATTTTAAAAACATAACAGACGAAGCTCTATTTTATGATTTATACAAATTCCACTTTAGCGAAAAACCAACATTAAGTGAAATTCAAAATTTTAAAAATCAGTACTATAAACAATTATTAAAACTAACAAATAAATTCAATTTAGTTAAAGGAGCAAATGAGTTACTATTGAAATGTAAACAAAATAATACTCCAATTGCAATTGCAACTGGTTCTTGGTTAAACATAGCTCTGCTAAAAATGAATGCAACTAAGCTCAATTATCTAAACATTCCTATAAGCAGTTCGAATGACAGCTTCAAAAGAACTGAAATTGTAAAATCAGTAATTTCAAAATCGAAGCAATTTTATAATACCAAAAATTTTAAAAATATAACTTATTTTGGAGATGGCCTTTGGGATAAAAAATGTTGTGAAGATTTAGGAATTAATTTTATTGGTGTTGATATAGATAATAATCAAAAACTAAAACTTGCAGATACTAAAACAATAATTAACGATTTTACTCAAATTAAAAATATAAACAATGAATATTTATCTATCTATCAGAATTAAAGAAGTATTACTAAACGGCAAATGGATAGCTAATACAAATTTCAAAGAACAAATTGAGAGTATTACTTGGCAACAGTCAATCCAAAAGATTGAAAACTTAAACACTATAGGTATGCTCACTTTTCATATCAATTACTATCTAAAAGGGTTAATAAAAGTATTTAATGGTGGAGAACTCGATATAAAAGATAAGTATAGTTTTGATATTCCTGAAATAAAAAATGAAACAGATTGGCAAAATTTAATAACAGAGTTTATTGACAATGCCGAAATATTTAGTGAAAAAGTTAGACAGTTGGAAGAAACTCAATTAGAACAAGTCTTTACATATAGCTTCAATGAGTAAAGTTTTTACTGCCACAGCAATATTACTTCTTGTAGATTCAAAAAAAATAACTTTAGATCAAAAAGTAAATACTATTATCACTGATTTTCCTTACGACAATATTACTATCAGACAACTACTAAATCATAGAACTGGTTTAAGAAATTATAGTTATTTTACAGAAAATAAATTAGTTTGGAATAAAAGAGAAACACTTACAAACTCTTATTTAGTCTCTCTGATGAAAGTTCATAATATAAATTTAGAATTTAATCCAGATTCTAGATTTAGCTACTGTAATACAAATTATGCGATACTGGCGTTAATCCTTGAAAAGATAACAAAAATGGATTATCGTACAGCTATGAAAAAATTGATCTTTGAGCCATTAAATATGAAAAACACCTATGTTTTCGATTTAAAAAAAGACGCAGATACAGCTTCACAATCCTACAAAGGGAATTTAGTTCGATATCCTTTTAATCATTTGGACGATATTTATGGTGATAAAAATATTTATTCTACTCCAAGAGATGTTTTAAAATTCGATATGGCTACATACAGTCCAGCATTTTTAAATAAAAATTTATTAAAAGAAGTTTATAAAGGTTATAGTTATGAAAGCAGAGGAATAAGAAATTATGGATTAGGGATAAGAATGCTAGAATGGGAAGATGGGAAAAAATTATTTTACCATAATGGTTGGTGGCACGGAAACACATCTGCATATGTAAAGCTAAAAGACGAAAAAGTAACTTTAATTTGTATTTCAAACAAATACACACGATGCACTTATAAACTAAAGGTGTTATCTAGCTTATTTGGTGACTATCCATTTAAACTTGAAACTAAAGATGAAGTTTTAGAATAAAAAAATTCAAATTCCAAATAACAAATAGCAAATAAATTTCAAATCTTAATCCTGAAGCTTCGGGACAAATTTCAAACTCCCATCACCCAACTCCCATCGGTTGCTAGACGGACACTGAGTGTCACACTGAGCTTGTCGAAGTAGCTCTCGAAGTGTCGAAGCACCATCACCCATCTCACATCTCACATCTCAAACCTCAAATCTCAAACCTCAAATCTCAAATCTCAAATTTCTAAATTCTAAATTCTAACTCCCCATTCCTAAAAATATTTTCAAAATCCAACAAATAACTCCTAAATATTTACTTATTTTTATTAGTTTTGCGCCACATTTGGGGTCGACTGGTTTTGACAGCGAGTGGAATTAATTAGTAAGCATACCGAGCCAAGTATGGTAGGCTCGTAAATATCTGCTATACAAACTTTAAACGGCGAAAATAATTACGCTTTAGCTGCTTAATCCGAAGTTTAGTACGATTTGCCTAGTTCCTACAAGGTAGGAAAGCTAGATTCTCCTCAAAAGCCTTGACTTACGGCGTTTGGTTTAGGGGAACCGTAAAAGTAATTCTAGGAAAGGTAATGCTTTAAATCCTTTCTGACACTGATAAAGCTAAGCTAAAAGTGGCCGTTTTCAGCCTTGCTTTTAGTCGAAAATCCAAGTGAAAACTAAGTATGTAGAAAGCTCTTTGATTGCTTGTTTGGACCCGAGTTCGATTCTCGGCGACTCCACTTTTAAAACACTATTTCAAACAAAAATCCTGAAATCGTATGATTTACAGGATTTTTTGTCTTGATTAATTATCAAAATATTCTTTAAATCATAAAACTTAGTGGTAAAATTATAAAGCAATGCTATACTCGAAAAAGAACCACCTCTAAACTATAAAGATTAAGCAATAGAAATAGAACGTGTACTTTACTTCTAAAGAAATAGAAGATATTTTAAAAAAGAATTCAATATTAAACGATTAGATTTATTTAGAGATATGTTTTTATTCTCTTGTTTTACTCGTTTAGTCTATGCATATGTATATAGCCTCACAAAATCAAATATAATAATTAGAATTGATAGAGAAATTTGGATTGCAACACATCGTCAAAAAATAGAATTATCTTCTAAAATTCCTAAGCTTCTAGTTCCATAAATGATAATTGATAAATATAAAAATCCCCCACAAACTAACAATCAAGATAAGCCACTCCCTTTTCTATCCAATCAGAAAAAATCTTACTCTAAAAAAGTAGCAGATATTTGTAATATCGATAAAGAGTTAACATTCTATATTGCTAGACATACTTTTGCAAACACAGTTACTTTGACTAATGATGTCCTCATTGAAACTTTAAGCAAAATGCTTGGACATAAAAATTTAAGAACAGCAGAGCATTATACTAAAGTTTTAGATAGCTAGGCCAGTTATGATATAAAATAACTAAAATATCAATTAAATAGTAATTCATACCTAAATATTAATAGTAAAGTTTCCGCTTACAAATGAGTTTTAATTCCTTATATGGAAAATGTATAGTATCAATTATCAATATCAAAAAAAATGGCTATTTATGTCCTTAGATTGTCTAAATTACTTAAAAACATTTATTTAATTTTGAAAATATGAGCAGGAAACTAAAAATAGTATTTTTAATTATGCCGAAAGTACATTTGTTAGACCTAGGTAGTGTCGCACAAATATTTTTTGAAGCAAAAAGTTTAGGATTAAATTGTGAGATAGAATATTGTACGACAGAAACTCACTGCACTACTTCAATAAATGTACCCTTAGGGAAATTAAAGATATTCAGCGAAATAAAATTAAATGCAGGGGATTTTATTATTATACCTAGTAGTCTATATACTTATGTTTTATCAGATGATTTTAATCCAAGTCCAGATCTTATTAACTGGATGAATCAAAACTACAATAATGGTATTAACTTCTGCTCATTGAGTAACTCTGCATTATTATTAGCCAAAGCAGAATTATTAAACGGAATTTACTGTACAACTCACTGGCTCAGAATTGACAAGTTAAAAGAATTAGCTCCAAAATCAAAAGTTATTGAAAATATACTTTTTTATGAAGATAGTAATATTATAACAAGTGCTGGAGCAATTTCATGTATTGATTGTGCTTTGCATATTGTCTCAAAATTAGGTGGAGGAAAAATGGCATTTGAAATTTCCAAAAAACTTTTATTGTACAATATTCGAAAAGGAAATGAAGAACAAATAAGTATTCATTTAAAATTCAGAGAACACACACACAAATCAATACATAAGGTTCAAGATTTTTTAAGTGATAATTTAAAAAAAACAGTAACGCTTCTTGAACTATCAGAAATAGCCAATATGAGTGAACGTTCTTTAACTAGAATATTTAAAAAAGAAACAAAATTAACTATAAAAGAATATTTGACCGAACTAAGAATCGAGAAAGCAAATCAGCTTATGAAAATACCAGATTATAGTATTATTCAAATCGCTAATGAATGTGGATTACAAAGTGAAAGACATTTAAGACGAATTCTTAAAAAAAATAAATAGATATGAACAAAAAGCATCAATACAATATTGAACTCAAGTGGACTGGAAACAATGGTTTAGGAACAAGAAACTACTCTTCATATGAAAGAGATTTTGAAATTGAAACGATTGGTAAACCTAAGCTATTTGGGTCTTCTGATCCAGCGTTTAGAGGTGATAGAACAAAATATAATCCCGAGGATATGTTATTAAATGCAATCTCATCTTGCCATATGCTCTGGTATTTACACTTGTGTTCTAATGAAGGGATTATTGTAATCGACTATAAAGACAACGCTACAGCAACTATGATAGAAACAGAAAACGGAAGTGGCAATTTTGAGGATGCGATATTAAACCCCATCGTAGTAATAACCGATAAAAGCAAAAAAAAACTTGCTATTCAATTGCATTGTAAAGCAAATGAGATGTGTTTTATAGCTAACTCATTAAACTTTCAAGTAAAGCATTTTCCAACCATAATAATTCAAGCGAATGTTTAAAGAAAACATCATTTTAGAAAATGAGGAAGTATTACTTCGCCCATTGCATCGAAATGATTTAGAAAACCTAAAACATTTTGTAATTAACGAGCCCGAAATTTGGAAATTCAGTTTAGTTCAAATTGCAACAGTTGAACAATTAGAAGACTACATTAACAAAGCAGTCGAAGCAAGAGAACTTGAAAAAGAATACCCTTTTATTGTCTTTGATAAAGTAAAGAAAGAATATGCAGGATGTACTCGTTACTATGATATTCAACTTGCTTACAAATATTTGCAATTAGGATACACATGGTATGGTAAAACCTTTCAGGGCACAAAACTAAATAAGAATTGTAAACTGTTATTACTTGAGTACGCGTTTGAAATATTAGGAATGGAAAGAGTTGAATTTAGAGCTGACAACCGAAATGAAAGAAGTAAAGTAGCAATGAAAAGTATTGGATGCGTCGTAGAAGGAATTTTTAGAAATCATTTACCTACAATTGAAGGAGGTAGAAGAGATAGTATTGTATTAAGTATTTTAAAAGAAGAATGGGAAAAAAAAGTTAAAGAAAATCTAATCCAGAAAATAAATTCAAGATGAATCCAACAAACTTTAACAACAAGGTTTTTGTATTACTGCATAACACTGCAAATGGAACAACAAATGAAGAAACGAAATTCTATTACAAACAAACCGATGATTTAGTAACTGCTGATTTCTATGGAGGGACAGTGAAATATGGAAAGATTATAGCTATCCATAAAGGAGATAATTTAGAAATGGTTTATCAAATGCTAACTTCTACAAATGAACTAAAATCTGGAAAAGCAATCGCTAACATAGTATTCAATGAAAATGAAAAAATAGAGTTACACTTAAATTGGGAATGGCTAACCACTAGTGAAAATAAAGGCAATTCGATTTATAAAGAGATATGAATGAAATAATTAATATAACAAATGCTAAATCCTACAAATGGGGCAAAAAAGCAACTGCATTCCAAATATTTGATTCAAATTCACTTTCTGTTAAATTAGAAATATTAAATCCTTCTGAAACAGAAACACTTCATTATCACCAAAAAGTTACGCAAGTTTTCTTTGTATTAAGTGGTAAAGCAAAATTTGTAATTGATGATGTTGAATTTGTATTACACGAACAAGATAGTATAACTATCTACCCAAAACAGAAACATTTAGTGAAAAATGTAAGCAATACTACACTTCAATTAATCATAATTTCTAATCCAAATACATATAATGATAGACAAAACATTACTAATTTTTGATATAGATGGAACTCTTTGCAATACTAAAGAAATTAGCGATAATTGTTTTATAGAAACATTTAAAAAAATATATAATTATGATTATCAAAGTATTGAATGGGAGAATTTTAAAAACATAACAGACGAAGCTCTATTTTATGATTTATACAAATTCCACTTTAGCGAAAAACCAACATTAAGTGAAATTCAAAATTTTAAAAATCAGTACTATAAACAATTATTAAAACTAACAAATAAATTCAATTTAGTTAAAGGAGCAAATGAGTTACTATTGAAATGTAAACAAAATAATACTCCAATTGCAATTGCAACTGGTTCTTGGTTAAACATAGCTCTGCTAAAAATGAATGCAACTAAGCTCAATTATCTAAACATTCCTATAAGCAGTTCGAATGACAGCTTCAAAAGAACTGAAATTGTAAAATCAGTAATTTCAAAATCGAAGCAATTTTATAATACCAAAAATTTTAAAAATATAACTTATTTTGGAGATGGCCTTTGGGATAAAAAATGTTGTGAAGATTTAGGAATTAATTTTATTGGTGTTGATATAGATAATAATCAAAAACTAAAACTTGCAGATACTAAAACAATAATTAACGATTTTACTCAAATTAAAAATATAAACAATGAATATTTATCTATCTATCAGAATTAAAGAAGTATTACTAAACGGCAAATGGATAGCTAATACAAATTTCAAAGAACAAATTGAGAGTATTACTTGGCAACAGTCAATCCAAAAGATTGAAAACTTAAACACTATAGGTATGCTCACTTTTCATATCAATTACTATCTAAAAGGGTTAATAAAAGTATTTAATGGTGGAGAACTCGATATAAAAGATAAGTATAGTTTTGATATTCCTGAAATAAAAAATGAAACAGATTGGCAAAATTTAATAACAGAGTTTATTGACAATGCCGAAATATTTAGTGAAAAAGTTAGACAGTTGGAAGAAACTCAATTAGAACAAGTCTTTATAGATAAAAAATATGGAACTTATTTAAGAAACATTGAAGCAGTTATCGAACATAGCTATTATCATTTAGGACAAATCTCATTAATCAAAAAAATGATTACAAATAAAAAATATGATATAGAAATAATTCCATATACCGAAGCCAATAAAAAATACATAAAAACCTTAAATATTGAATGGCTTGAGAAATATTTTTCGGTAGAGCAAAAAGATGAAATTCAATTGAGTAATCCGCAACAAGAAATTATTGATAAAGGTGGAAAAATATTTTATGCTAAATATAAAAATGAAATTGTTGGAACTGCAACATTGATGAAACTAGACAAAACAACTTTTGAACTCTCAAAAATGGCAGTTACAGAAACTATGCAAGGTAAAGGAATAGGTATAACTTTGATGGAACACTGTTTAAATTATTCAAAAACAAATCAAATTCAAAAACTCATTTTGTATTCAAATACTAAATTAAAAACCGCTATTGCTATTTATCGCAAATACGGGTTCAAAGAAGTCTCTTTTGATGCTACACATTACAAACGAGCAAATATAAAAATGGAGTTAGAATTAAAATAAAAAAACTTGCTTTAAAATGATCAACTTAAGATACAATATAGAATTAAGCTCATCAATTGATAAAATGATTAACATAATTCTAAAATCAAATGATTTTGAAAACTTGAATTACAACTTGATGAAAGCAATATTTATGGAATAAATAACTGGAGTCTTGAATCGAAGAATAAATATCTTGAGGGTACTGATAAAGAATGGATTCATTGCTTCATTGATATGAAGTCTATTTCAGAAAAAACAATAGATTAACTATCATTTATATCATTGCAAATTTCAATTTCACTTGTTGAAGAAAATTCTAACATAGTAAAATTAGTTTTTATAATCGAAACCATTTCTAAATATGAAAAACACTGGAGTGACTTTATGCAGTTAACTTTTCAAAAAGTAAAAGAAAATATGTGGTTTAAAACAGCATCTATATACTACTATTTTGAAGAAAATAATAATGTTGAAATTTCTCAACATTTAAATTGTTGTGATTTTACTATTAACCGTGATCTAGATGAAGAAGAATTATTAGGATTCGGTATAGAGAATTCATCAAATAAAATATACTACGGCGAATTTGAATCTTTTGGCAACGCTTGGGCTAGGTTAAATAAATTTGAAAAACACAATTGTCTTCAAATCTATTTCAGTAGTAATCATTTTATTGATTTACTAGATGAAAACGATGAAATAAATTCTCCCTTAACTAACTCAAATCTAAAACCTTTACTTTCAACGTTTCGGAACTCTTGCGAAACCCTAAATCCTGTTTTTGCTTTTATAGATACTCTTGGGCAATATGGAGATGACAATTGGGAAATTAATCTCGGTTCGGTAAAAAGTGCCCAATCAATTATAGAGAACCTTAAATATAAGGGAAGTCAATTTATAATATCAGAAAACTTTTGGCTTGTATTCTTATCCTACAAAACACAATTGGAAAAAAACTTGACCTTAAATAGCTATACAAGCTTTAATTGTTCTAATGGAAAAATTTTTTTTACAAATAAATTATAACTTATGATTTCATCAAAACTTTCAATAAGAGAACAAAAACTGGAAGACATTGAAAAAATAGTAAATTATTTTTTGTCTGCACATCCTGATTTTCTTTTGCAAATGGGTGTTGATGTTTTAAAATTTCCATCAAGAACAGAATGGCTTCAACTATTAACTGATAACCATAATTTAGAAATCGCCAAGAAAAGCATCTACTATCTTATTTGGGTGTTAGACAATGAAACCATAGGTCATTGCAATATCAATAAAATAATTCCAAGACAGGAAGCTTATATGCATTTACATCTTTGGCAAAACAAGATAAGACAAAAAGGTTTAGGATTAGAATATCTAAAACTATCCATTCCAGTTTTCTTTAATAAATATAATCTTAAAAAATTGTATTGCGAACCTTATTTGCTCAATCCAGCTCCAAATAAGATATTAGAAAAGTTTGGCTTCGAACTAATAACAACTTATGAAACCACTCCCGGTTGGATCAACTTTCATCAACCTGTAAACAAGTGGTGTTTAACGAAAGAAAAACTAATAGAATTACACACCAGACAAACTAAATAATAAATATGTATCACATAACATTCCAAAAAAATAATTTGAATCAATTAAGAAATTTGAACTCAAAAGTGAACAAAGATATGCGTCCTCTGTTTTTGATTGTAACTTTAATATGCTTTTCCATAAACATAAAAGCGCAAATACAAGAATTAAACGCATACTTTACAGCTCATCAAAAACTCAATCAGTTCAATGGAAATGTGTTAGTTGCAAAAAACAATAAAGTTGTTTTTCAAAATACTTTTAACATCAATTCAGTAACCGATAATTTTAAAATAACACTAAAAAGTAAATTCATTATTGCATCTGTTTCAAAAGTATTCATCAAAACAGCAATTCTAAAATTATCTGAACAAAGCAAGCTGAATATCACTGATACAATAGGTAAATTTATACCAAACTTTCCCAATGGGAATGTTATTACAATTGAACATTTACTTTTACATAAGTCTGGATTACCAAGAGAAATTACAGATTATGAAAAACATAACCAATTGAATTTATTACAAGTCATTGATTTGGCTAAAAAAGAAAAACTTCTCTTCAATCCTGGAATAAATACTGCTTATTCAAATGTAGGTTATTTTATATTACATTATATCATCCAACAGGCATCAGGCAAGAAATATGCTCAATATATGCAAACAGAAATTTTTAAGAATCTCAAATTAAGAAACACTGATGAATACAACAATCTTAAAATCAAAACAGCATTCGCATATGGTTTTACTACAGAAAATGATACCTTAAAACCGTCCGAAATCAAAAACATCAATCAGTTTGAAACTGGAAATATCATTACTACTATTTCTGATTTATTTTTGTTTAGCAAACAAATTACAAATAAGAAATTTTTAAATAAAAATTCTAAAAAATTTCTCTTTCATCCCGACAGCACTCTAATACAAGCTGGAGGTAGACCTGGTTACAGAGCGTACCTATATATCAATCTAAAAAACAAAACAACATTTATTTTACAATCCAATCAAAGTAATATACCTTTTGATGAAATCATAAAGGAAACTACAAATATTCTTGAGGGAAAGACTTTTACTTTACCAAAAAGTATAATTAGAACAGAAATTAAATTACCAAGTACTACCCTAAACAAATACATTGGTCATTTTGTGTCGAAAGAGCATAATTTAAATTTTAAAATTCAAATACTAGATAATAATTTAATCATTGAAGAACCTAATGGGAATCAAACAAAGCTCTTTGCAGAAGATGAAAATTCTTTTTTCGATAGCCCAAAATCAAAAGACATATATTCCTTTTTAATCAATGAAAAGAAAGAAATAACAGGCTTTCAAATCTTTACCAATGGAATGAAAATTGTTCTAAAAAAACTTCAATAATTTATTATGTCAAAATGGATAAATTAAATTTGACTAAGTAATATAAAGTTAGATGTTGCTAATAAATATATCTTTCAATCATTTTTTTATATAAAAAACAAACCGTTTGGTTTATTTTTATATATTTGTCTATATCAAGTTCTAACAATTTGAATCTTAACAAAAAAAAATTAACAAAACAAAAAACTAACTTATGTCTATTTGGAAAAAAAAATCTATTGCATTACTTCTGGCTGAGGCCTCAGAAACAGAGAAAGGATTAAAAAGAACATTAACTGCTTGGTCATTAATCGCAATAGGTATTGGCGCTGTAATTGGTTCAGGATTATTTGTGAGTACTGCTTCTGCCATTGCAAATAATGCAGGCTCATCTGTAACCATTGGTTTTATAATTGCTGCTATTGGTTGTGGATTATCTGGGCTTTGCTATGCAGAATTATCTTCTTCTATTCCTATCTCTGGTAGTGCTTATACCTATACGTATGCCACCATTGGAGAACTATTAGCGTGGATTATTGGCTGGGATTTAATCTTAGAATATGCTGTTGGGGCTGCTACAGTAGGAATAGCTTGGAGCGAATACTTAAATAATTTACTAGTCAATGTTTTTCATACCGCTCCTATACCCTATTCATTCTCGCATTCTCCATTTCAAGTTTCAGAATTAGGTGAAAGAGGAATTATTAATTTACCAGCCATATTTATTGTTGCTATAATTAGCTTACTGCTAATCAAAGGAACACAAGAATCAGCATTTGTGAATGGTATTATTGTCGTTGTAAAAGTTTCCATAGTAATAATGATTATCATATTTGGTTGGAATTTCATTAACCCATCTAATCATACCCCTTACATTCCTGAGCCTTCTATATTTACAGATGAAAACGGAGTAAGTCATAATTTTGGGGGGATCAATGGGATTCTAGGAGCCGCTGGTACCGTATTCTTTGCTTTCATAGGATTTGATGCCGTAAGTACAACAGCACAGGAAACAATAAATCCAAAAAGAAATCTTCCTATAGGTATCCTAGGTACATTAGCAATATGTACCATATTATATATCTTATTTGCTCACGTATTAACTGGTGTAGCAACCGTAGAAGATTTCAGAACAGGTGGAAAAGAAGCTTCTGTAGCCTTTACAATTGAAAAATATATGACAGGTTATAAATGGTTGGCAGATTTTGTAACCGTAGCCATATTAGCAGGTTTTTCATCAGTTATTTTAGTTATGTTACTTGGTCAATCTAGAGTATTTTATGCAATGTCAAATGATGGCTTATTACCTAAATCACTTGGAAAATTACATCCAAAATTCAAAACTCCCTACAAAGCTAATATTATAATTTTAATCATTGTAGGTTTATTCGCTGGTTTTGTTCCAGGAAAAATTGTGGGCGATATGACTAGCATAGGAACCTTATTTGCATTTATACTGGTATGTATTGCAGTAATTGTTTTACGAAAAACAGAACCTAATATGATTAGAGAATTTAAGACACCATTTGTCCCCATAGTACCCATTTTAGGCATACTAGTTTGTTTTGCAATGATTTATGGTTTAGGATGGACAAATTGGTTAAGATTAGGAATATGGCTTGGTCTCGGTTTACTAATTTATTTTCTGTATGGCCGAAAAAAAAGTAAGCTAAATAATTAATTTTTCTGATAAAGAGAATTCAAGACATTCGCTTTTAAAATATTAAAAAAATTAGAAGAAATAACCACAGATACACAGATTTTATATGCAGTTTTTTAGAAAATTAATTATAAAATTATCCGCTTTGCGGAAATAAATATTAAAATTTATATTTTATCAAGTTATTTTAATCTGTGCATCTGTGACAATTTTTTTAACGCGAATGCCGTGAAGATAATTAAACATCTATCAGTGATTAATTCACTTTAACTATATTTGTGAATCTAAATTTAACAAAGCTATGATCTCAAAAGGAGAACGAACCAAAAAATTCATCATCGAAAAAACTGCTCCTATTTTTAACGAAAAAGGATATGTAGGTACTTCTTTGAACGATATTTTAGATGCCACAGGATTGAGTAAGGGTTGTGTTTATGGAAATTTTGAAAATAAAGATGAAGTAGCCTTAGCCGCTTTTGATCATAATTGTGATTTAATGACATCATTTATTAGAGAAAGATTAGAAAAGCAAACCAAAATAATTGATAAATTACTAGTATATCCAAATACTTTCAGAAACTTTTTAACACTACCAATTTTGAAAGAAGGATGTCCTATTCTTAATACTTCGACAGAAGCAGATGACACACATCCATTATTAAAGCAAAAAGTTATTTATAGACTTAATTATTGGAAAAGTACCATAGAAAAACTTATAAATGCAGGTATTGAAGCAAATGAAATCAAAACTTCTACAAATGCAAATGAATTCTCATATCTTCTTATCTCTTTGATTGAAGGTTCAGTAATGCAAGCTAAAGTTACTAACAACCCTGAAGTTCTTAAAGTTACAATGAATTACTTAGAAAAAATGATCTTAGAATTAAAAGCATAAAAAAATTTATCACAAAAAAGACCGATTGGTCTATTAATGAAATAAAAATGGAAATAAACACAATTACAGCATTCACAACATATTTCGAAAAAATCCGAGAAGGTACGAATAGGTTAATCAAAGTCATTCCAGAAGATAAAATGGATTGGACTTATAAAAAAGGAAAGTTTACTATAGCTGATATAATACGTCATATTGCAGCTATTGAAAGAAATGTATTTGCAGCACTCGTCGATGATAAAAAGGCTTCTTATAAAGGTTGTGGTAAAGAACTTGCAAATGGTTATAATGAGGTTTTTCAATATTTTAAGCAAATGCACGAGGAATCAATGGAAGTTTTTAACCGTTTAAATGATGAAGATTTGACTAAAAGAATAACAACACTAAATGGAAACGAAACAACCATTGCCAATTTTTTAAGGGCTTTAATCATTCACGAAGTGCATCATTGCGGAGCTTTATCTATTTATTTAAATCTACTAGATATAAAAACTCCGTCAATTTTTGGTTTAACTGAAGAAGAAGTAATACAAAAAAGTAATATTCAACAAACAAAATAATGAAAGAAGTCTATATCGTAGCTGCAAAAAGAACACCTATAGGTGGGTTTTTAGGCAATTTATCTGATTTATCAGCAACAGAATTAGGAGCCATAGCAATTAAAGAAACATATCAATCGGTGGAAATAAATCCGGAGCTTATTTCATCCGTATATATGGGTAATGTCTTATCAGCAAACTTAGGTCAATCGCCTGCAAGACAAGCTTCAATTTTTGCGGGACTTTCAG
>JASGCW010000169.1 GCA_030053945.1 Limnohabitans sp. | reverse complement strand
AACCTATTGACGGTCATTAGAAGATTAAAGCCTATTGAACTTTTTGGGATTATTTAGGTTAATATCGTTTTTTTGAAACTTTATATTAAATAAAACATTTCCCCTGCCCTGACTATATACAAATTTTGCTTCTTTTATTGATTCATATTTCATATTGATTTTGGTTTTACCAATAACTCTTTTTACCATAAAGTAATCTTCATAAAAATCAATATCAAAGTAACTATACAATACAAATAAATACAACATGATTAAAATCAATATAAAAGGGATAATGATTAATGGTGATACATACCAAAGAATATAACTACCAAATGAGACAATGATAGCAAAAAATATACTTGAACCTATGAAATCTGATTTTAATGTTGCTATTTTCATTTCTATATTTATTTTAATATTTTTTTATATAATCCCAATTTATAAATCTAGTTAATATTATCTGACAATATTATATAATTAACAGTTTTAAAAAACTATTAGAAACGTGGACAAGTACCGTGATTCTTAGGCTTTGATCCTCCACCGCTAGATTTTTTCTTTTTATCAGAATCACCACGTTTATCTTTATCCTCTTTGTTAGGTCCTCTGAATTTAAAAGTTGAATTCGATGCATTATCAATTCCTTCAGCAATATCATTTGCATCAAGGGCCCCATTAACAGCTTGTACACCTGATAATGAATTAGTTGATACAACTTCAACAAAGTTATTTCTTAAATTTTTCAATCCTACTGTTGCTTTAAATAAGCTTATTGCAGTATTCAAACGTACTTGATCATTTTCATTTGTCATTTGACTAGTTGCATTATCACTAAAAGAGGTAATGTCATCGATATCATTTGCAACTCCTGAAGCCACCCAAAAATTAGTCATTGTTGCAGCGGCCTTTAATTCTCCAATTCCAAAAGCAAGACTTGCCATTGTGCATACTCCATCTCTTGTTTCTGCAATAGCAGGTTCATTCCACATTTTAGCTGTAGCTTTCATTCCTTCTTTTATCGCTACCCAAATAGACTCTCGTTTGAAATTTTGATTTCTTGCAGATTTAGGGTCATAATATAACTTCATTACTTTGCCTGTTGCGTCAATCGTTAAGGTTCCTACTCCAGGACCTACAAAATTTCGAGCCCCTGCACCAGATGTATACTCATTAAAGCCTTGCATCCATGTAAAACCTTTTGTTTGTTGACTATGGCTAAATCCACCGAAAAATCCATTTTGAATTGATCTCCACTCATTAGATTTATAATCGCTCATTTGAAAAACGGTCGTGTATTGCTTTCCGTCACTTCCTGTACCAATAGTTACTATTCTTGCTTCCCCTCCCTCAATATCTTCAGCTTGTATTGGTGTATTAGATGCAAATTGATACGGTGTTAACCATGGATATTTTGCTTTTAATGGATCATTACTATTAAATCTAGCTATTCTTGAATCGTACATCCTAAATTTAAAATCAAGATGTGTTCCGCGTCCATAAATATCGTTATTTTTCTCCTGCCCATTAAAACCAAAACGGTAATAATCGTTAGGGTTTTTCACAAGTTTCACTAGGCGCCAGGGAGTAATTTTTTCTTCTGTGCCTATATGCCCTGTAAGTACTATTTTGCTAAAGCCTCGGCCCGCAGGGAGATTGATACATTACAAACCCCTGTTTTCAGGTGAGCCTCCACCAATACCAATATCTTCGCTCATAAATCAAACCCTTTTACCTTTACAACTTTATAATTATTTTTTTCTTTTTTAATGTAAATATTTAACCCGCCATTCTTGTCTTGGGATAATAAAACAAAAACATATTCATTACTTTTTTTAATAACATTTACAAGATAAGCTATTGGTTTTGTGAGGTTTTTTCTACTCAAATTTAAATAAATGCTATTATAATTTCCACTGCATGAACATCGAAAATAATTAATTGAGTCAATTATTGTTATTGTATCATTTGGACTGATACAATAATTTTGGATCACTCGTTCATTTGACAAAATAGCGGAAAATATATTGCAATTATTTTCTTTTGTTTGAGCTTTAATTTTACCAATAAACAAAAAATTAATAGTCAATAATACTAGGCATTTCATATAATAGTTTTTAATTATAGTTTAATCAGATTACTACTATTAACTTCATAAAATAACATCTGTCTCATTTTGGGTAAACTTTGAAAAGTATTTTTTTATTTTAATATAGTGATAGTATGTATCTGGGTGTATTTAAAATTTATATATTTTATTAGCGAGTTATGCTAAATATTTAATAAAATAACAATCTTTTAGAATAGAAATTATGTGCGAATACAAGTTTTTGGCGGGCCAGATTTAGAACCACCTTTATGAGATTTATTTGGTGGCGAAGGTGTGTTCTTATCAGCTTTTCTATCTTTAAAATAATTAATAATTCCTCTAATAATTCCTGGTTTTGATTTGTCGTTTATGTTAGAATCATATTTGTTTGTAGGATCGTATCCTTCATATCCCCAAACGGATTTTTCTACAACATCGCCTGATTCAACTCCTGGAATAATCTGTTCTCTTCCATCTTCATAATGCATAGGTCTACGTATTACTCCATTGATCTTATCATCTATTACGTCAGGATAGTTCATTTTATGCCCAGACTCATGTATGATAGTCATAAAAAATTTCAAAAATTCCTCTTCCCTTTTGGAGATACTTGGTTCGTTTTCTAAAACATAATTAAGTTTTGCAGCATGCTCTGAGTTTAAAGTTATCGTATTAATTTCAGCGTCATAGGTACCATTTGCTCCAACAACATTTCCTGGAGCATTATCAAATTCAATATCTGGTCCTTTACCCCATGCTAATAAGTGATTTTCCAAATATTCATCTGACAATTGCCGCCCTGTTTTTGCTTTCCAAAATTGTCCCAAAGCTGTTTTAATTTTATTGCTTCCTAAAACATCATCTTTAATCTTGGTTTCAAAATACTTCATAATTTGAGGATATTTTTCTTGGTAAGTTTGCAAAACTTCTGCATTTGAAACTTTATATTCACCATTTTTATCAATAAAATAAATAGGATTGTTCCCTGCGAAAACGTAAGGACTTTCATAAGGGTATTTGTCAGTTAAAGGATCTTTAGACCATCCAATTTTACCAATTCTGGAATCATAATATCTTGCCCCAAAATCATAATGAGTACCACATCCAATTCTAATATTTTTTCTCACCTTCAATTTTTATTTCACTTATTTCATATGTATTTGATTTATTTATAGTGTTAGAATAAATAGATTTGATCACAATAATTATTGTATCGGATTGTTTAGGGTGCACATATATGTTATGCAATAAATTTACATTTTGATATTTAAAGGTGTTTTGAAGTTCAGCACAGCCAAGAATATTTCCACGATGAAAAAATTCTAATTGTCGAATTTTTCTTGAAACTTTCCACTTTTGCATACTTTTACGATTTCCATTAAATATAGTAATACTTTTAATTATTGCTAATGTATCTTTCTCAGAACTAATGATGTTTGGGAAGGAAAAAATCGCAAACAATGTATCTGATTTTTTATGTTTAAATTTTGCTGCAGTAGTTAAATTATAATCATCTAGCATATCAGAAGCATCATGTAATACCCCACTGTCGAATCTGTATAATTTAAAATTATTAGCAGAGAATAAATCATCATCACCAATACCATATTCCATATCTGCTTCAATATCAAACGTGTCGTTTTTTGATACATATACAGGTAGCGAGCATTGGGTGTTATTAGGATTCAATTGCGCTGAATTTCTATTTGTACTACAAATGAAAAAGGAGCTTATAATAAAAAATAATTTTTTCATAAATTTAAATTTAGTGTTGAGACGGAGCACCTTCTAATGAATTGTCTAATGGAGGTGGGGACTTAGGTAAATTTGAACCAGATGAGTTATTTCCTGAACCAGATGATTTGTTTTGAGTGTCATTTTTGTAATCAGAATTATCATGTAATCTACTGAATGTAACCTCGATACCAGCATCATGTCCATTTTTTTGATCATCTCTTTGATAATCATTTATTGTGTTCATAAAAGCATTATGCTCTTGACCACTTGTATTTCCACTTGAATTCACAGCCGATCCGCTTAATAAATTATTTTGACCCACCGACAATAAACAGCCATCAGATGCACCTAATGGATGAAACTGAATTGCAACTCTCTCTTCGTTTGACTTATCCCCTCTCATTCCGATAACTCCTTTTTGATCTTTTACATTTGTAGGGTTTCTTAATTCAAGAACTGTAGTCTTCCATCTCGGTCTAACTACCGCTGGAAATTTATCTCCATCCTTATTTACGTCAAATGTTCTATCCTCAACTTCTCCACCTTTGCTAACATTTGCTCTTTGATTATAACGAGTGTATAAGAAGGTTTTTGATTTACCACTTTCATTTGTTACTGTAACCTGATAAACTGGAACACGAACTTTAACTTGTTTGTGTCCTTTTTTCACTTCAGGAGCAGAATATAAATTAATCATGGTATGTCCGACAGCTTTATTTGAAACATATACCTTTACAATATCGCCATCATCGTCATTAAAATATATTGGATTTCCATTAAATGCTGAATAATCACTAATACCAACTTGTGGAATCGGATCTAAATTCCATCTTCTTCCTATTCTTGCATCATAAGTCCAGTTTGGGGCGTAATAATGAGTAGCCCGACCATAAATTTCATTCACTTTCTCTTGCCCGTTAAACCCGAAACGGTAATAATCGTTTGGGTTTTTCACGAGTTTCACAAGGCGCCAGCGGGTAATTTTTTCTTCGATGCCTATATGCCCTGTAAGTACTATTTTGCTAAAGCCTCGGCCCGTAGGGCTACTGCCTGCTCTGCCTGCTCTGCCTGCTCCTGCACTAGCAGCCGTAGTGCCATCTTGCCCAGTGGCATGGTAGGCTAGGCGTAGGTACACGGTGCTGGTAGTAGGGGTAAAGTCTAATACATAAGTGCCTTCTATACTCATTATGCTACTGGCTATCTCGCGGGGGCGCAGCACTTGGTTGCTATCGTGAATAATAAAAAGGACGAGTGACGCCGCTTTCTTTTTTACTATGCTAAGATACAATTCTATTCTAAAATAAACAAATAAAATACCATTATTTTTAAAACATTTTTTTACCCTAAAACCCTTACCAGTAAAGACTTTCAAGCCACCACCAACAACTTTGATACGCGTGGAGAGTTTTGAATGCATTAGAGGGTGTTTTTAGAGCCAAAAATAAAGCGAGAGAGACATTTGCCCCACTCGCTCTGATTATTCTTTCGTAAATTATTGTTGATTTTTATGCTGTTATACTTGCAAAACTAGCCACCAACAAGATTGATATATTACCCACTTCACCTACCATGAATTTTTTACATATTCCAATACATCATTATCTTTTAATCCAATAAAAAAAGAAAAATAAGCATTATTTTTTTTTGTATATGCAACTATAGTTATTCCTTCCTTTGTTTCGAGTTTTTGATAAACAGAACCTTTCAAACTAACAAATTTCGCTTTGTAAATAATTTCTAATTGATTTTTTTTGCTTTTTAAATCTATTTTTGTTGTTGACCCAATAAAAGTAATGCCTATAACATTATCATTTTGATAAGTAATTTCATTGACATTTTCACTACCTATCCATATAGGGTATTTATCTAGATTCAACAATATGTTGTAATTTTCCGTATATCCTCTAAAACCTCTATAAACAAAGTACTTTATATTGTGCTGTGTTTGCAAATTTCTAACCTTATTTGGTAAGGTGAATGTTTGTGAATCAAAGGCAAAAGTAATAATTTTGTTGTTTCCTTTAATAGAACAACTCAATATTAATAGACTACAAATTAAAATAAAATGACTATCCGTTATTATAAACATTATTATACCAAGTAGATGATA
>JASGCW010000007.1 GCA_030053945.1 Limnohabitans sp. | reverse complement strand
AAACTACAATATCATAACGTTTACTTAAATCGTTTATTTTAATTAATTTTTCAACATTAATGTAGGATTTGGGATATTTTTTTTCTTCTATCAAATATTTTACAACGTGCTGACGAACCCATTCTTCAGGTGTGAGAATCACAAACTTTTTACGTATTTCATCAAAAATAGATACTTTATTTTCGCTATTTTTGAACCGAAATGAATATGTTGGAAAATTCAATGTAATCATCCTCCAAAAATAGTTTTTTTAGTTTCAGGTTTCAAGTTATTTGGAAATTTTGAATTTGAAACTTTGAACTTGAAATTTAAAAAGAATGGACGAAGTCTTACGTATTATAAAAGATATACAATCAGGAAATATAAAGCCTATCTATTTTTTGATGGGTGAAGAACCTTATTATATTGATAAACTTTCTGAATATATAGAGCAAAATGTATTACAAGAACACGAGCGCGATTTTAATCAAACGGTGTTGTATGGGCGTGATATAACGGTAGAAGATATTGTAGGTAATGCTAAACGTTATCCAATGATGGCCGATCGTCAGGTTGTGATAGTAAAAGAAGCTCAAGAATTATCAAGAACTATTGATAAATTAGAGTCTTATGCCGAAAATCCTCAAGAAACCACAGTTTTAGTTATTTGTTACAAGTATAAAACACTAGATAAACGCAAAAAAGTAACTAAAGTTTTAGAAAAAAAAGGAGTTGTTTTTGAAAGCAAAAAATTATACGAAAATCAAGTTGGAGATTGGTTGAAGAGAGTTTTATCGGGCAAAAAGTTAACTATTGAGCCTAAAGCTGTCCAAATGTTTGTTGATTTCCTTGGGACGGATTTGAGTAGAATAGCAAATGAAATAGATAAACTAGCCATTATTCTAAAACCTGGTGAAACTATTACTCCTGCTATTATTGAGGAGAATATTGGTTTTAGTAAAGATTTTAATCCTTTTGAACTGCGTAAAGCAATCGGGGAACGAAATCAATTACAAGCTTATAAAATTGCTGATTATTTTGCTAATAATCCTAAAGACAATCCTATCGTACTCACTATAGGTTTGGTTTTTAGTTTTTTTTCTCAGTTATTACAATATCACGGATTAAAAGATAAAAATCCTAAGAATGTAGCTTCGGTATTAAAAGTAAATCCATATTTTGTAAAAGATTATGAATTAGCAGCACGCAATTATCCTATGAAAAAAGTGAGTGGAATAGTAGCGACTTTAAAGGATATTGATTTAAAAAGTAAAGGTGTTGGAGCTTCAAATTTATCTCAATCAGACTTGTTGAAGGAGATGTTAGTTAAGATTTTTAATTAAAATTGAAAAAATATCACTATCTCAAAAATAAATCAATTTATCTTTCGTTTTCTAGAGATGACTTTAATAAGCGAATATAATTTATTGGAACTATATTTATGAAATCCTCATAAACTAGCAATTTAGCGTATGCAAATATATTCACTGAACACCTATAAAAATAAATGCTTAGTGAAGTAAACACAAATGAATAAAAAGCGATACCATATTTGATCTATGACAAATAAATTTTGCACATATGAAAAAAAATATTTTTATTTTTTTACTTATACCCTTTTTTTTGTATTCCCAAACGGATGATTTTATCCCTTTTAAAAATGAAGGGTATAATAGTATTTTCAAAGAGTCTGTAAAATTAATAACTTCAAAGAATAATAAAAGTTACTTTAATGCGATTGAGGCGATAGAAAAACTTGAAAAAGAAATTTTAGATTCTAAAAAAATTGATCATATAAATGCTTACTATTTTAATTTAGCTACCATTTTTTATTATCAAAAAGACTATTTAAAAACAAATAAGTATTTAGATAAAGCTATCCATATAGCTCATAAGAATAAGATATTTAAGTGTTTGGGAAGAGAATATGAATTAAAATTTCTTATCAATTACGAAAATAATACTAATAGAGCTAAATATCTTTTTAAGTCCAAATATTATTTAGAACATTACAATCCTATTTTTGAAAGAAAAGATTTATATTATAATTTGTCTAGGTTTTATTTTGATTTAAAAGATTATCCAAATGTTTTAATAAATGCTATAAAATCTAAGGAAATTAGAATTAAGTATTTTAATAGTTATGATAATAAAATGACTGATATATTGATTATGTATGCTTACGTACATACAAATCAGATACAAAAAGCAAAAAAATTACTAAATGAAGTTGAGAATAGAAGTTTTGCAAAGCAAATCAAATTTAATGAGTTTAATAAAGTTAAAGCTCATTTATATAACATAAAATCTTTGATAGCAATAAAAGAGAACAATAATGATATAGCAATTGCAAACTTAATTGTATCAGATAGTTTTAGGACAATTGATAATAACTCACAAATTAAACAAATATTTCAAAATTATAATTTAGAGAATGAGCGAAATAAGTTGAACTATCAATTAGATATTCTCAAATCCAAACTGAAGTTTAGTCAAAAAGAAGTAGAATACCAGAAAAGTATAAGAATTTTTCTTTTTGTTATATTGTTTTTTTTAATAGTTGTAGTTGTAATAGGGGCTAAATTTTATCTATATAAGATTGATAGAAATAAAACTCTCGAAGAGAAAAACAATCAATTAGCTAACGCACTTTCTATAAAAAATAAATTATTCGATTCTATATCACACGAATTGCGTACTCCTCTCAATATAATGAAAGGAGATATTTATTTGTTTAAGAAAAATATAAATTATAATACAGAATTAAAAAATGAAAGTATTTCAGTAATAGAAAGAGCTGTAAATCAATTGATTATGTTAACAAAAAATATAATTGATTATAACGAGATTGAAAATAACAGTATAATTGTTAATAAGGTTGCTTTCGATGTTAGAGAAAGTATAGAGAAAATTGTTGAGAGTACTCGAAATTTAAGACAAAATAATAATTCAATCACATTAAATATAAATAAGAATTTTCATTCTCAAATTTATACAGATAAATATCGCTTTGAACAGATTTTGCATTGTGTGATTGATAATGCATTAAAATATACAGAGAATGGATTGGTTTTAATCCAAATTGAATCTAAAACTTTAAATAGTGACAAAGAAAAAATAACAATAATTGTAGAAGATTCAGGAATTGGAATTCCAAAAGAAAGTTTAATTTCAGTATTTGATATGTTTAATCAAGGATCAAATGAAATGTATCTTAGGTATGGAGGTAATGGTTTAGGTTTAGGTTTGGCTAAGAAAAGCATAGAATTATTGGAAGGAACTATAGATATACAATCTGAAGTTGGAAGAGGAACGAGAGTTATTATTGAATTCGAAACAGAATATATCGTAAATTTTGAAAAGTCTGAGAAAATCGAAATTGATAGTAAAAAAAAATCTGACAATAAATTTATTCTAGTTGTAGAAGATAATAAATTAAATCAGATAATAACAAAAAAAATAGTAAACTCAAAAGGATTTGATTGCGAAATAGCTGAAAATGGATTGGTAGCAATAGAAATGATCAAAAAAAGGGATTATTGTTTGGTATTTATGGATATTATGATGCCTATTATGGATGGTTTTGAAGCAACAAAATATATAAAAGAATTAAAACCAGATTTGCCTGTAATTGCATTGACATCAATTTCTGAAAATATACATATTGATAAATTTAGACAAGTTGGAATCACTAAAGTTTTAAATAAGCCTATAAATCTTGATGAATTATTTGAAATATTAACGATTTATTGTATTTAATTTTATGATACTTTTCTTTTATTATCAGCACTTAAATACAATAAGTTTTTAACTTAGGTTAATTATTTCGATATTTGATAACTAAAATTTTTTAACTAAATCAAATTGTATGAGTGTAGGGATGAATAAAAATACTGTTTTAGGTTGGGCAACTTTCGTAATGATAATTATGGGTTTATTATTAATAGGTTTAGGCGCTTATAGATATGCTGATGTCGCTGGATGGGGATTTGCAACTGTAGGTTTTGGTTTTTTACTAAATGCTTGGGTATTTAATGCTTTGAAAGGGAGAGTTTAACTCATATTTTTCTACTTACTTTATTTCTAAAGACTATAGTTGCTAAAATTAAAATACTACTTATTGAGATGAATTGATATATAAGTGAATTTGTATTAAATAATGAAATACAAACTATCCATCCAAGGATACCAGAAGCGCACATATAATATATAATATATTTCATATGTAGATAATTATTTGTTTTTTAATTGTCATATGGTATGCTTCGCCAGTTCGACTTCGTCTCGTGTCGCCTTATCTTCATTGGTGTTTATCTCACATTGAATTTATTTTTATCGGTGTTCGATGATTTTTCAATTGTTTTCAACAAACCTGTTGTTAGTGGCGATTTCATAAAAATAGCATAATCGTTGAGTTAAAAAACCCAACGATTATTTTTTTAGATTAGAGTTGAGCTATAATTGAGGTAAATTCTTCTTTAGTTTTGCCTAATTTAACTTGTACTCTGCTTAACATCTCTTCTTTTTTTCCTTCATCAAAATGTAAATCAGCATCTGTCAATGATGAAAATTTAGCTTTTAATTTCCCTTTTTGTTCTTTCCAATTGTTAGCAGGCGGTGAAACGACTGGTGTTTGTTTTGAATTTTCCATAACATTTATTATTAAGTATAGCAGATTTGCTACAATACAAAGTACGTTATAGTACCGTTATAATTTGTTACATAATAAATTAAGAATGTTGTATAATTCCTTGTATTCTTAAATATCCTCTAATGAAACTCTTTTTTTTAATTTGAGTTTTTTGAAGAAAGATGGTGTTAGACCAGTTACTTTTTTAAACTGATTTGAAAGATGAGCAACTCCACTGTAGTTAAGTTTGTCTGCAATTTGTGTTAAAGAAAGTTCATCATAAAGTAATAATTCTTTAGCTCGTTCTATTTTGTTTAAAATTATAGAATGCTCAATGGTAATTCCAGTAACTTCAGAAAATAAGGTTGATAAATAATTGTAATCATAGTTCATTTTCTCACTAATGTACTCTGAATTTTTAACCTTAGGAATATAGTTTTCATAATGTATCATTTCGACAATAATATTTTTTATTTTTTCAGTCAGAATAGCTTTTTTGTCATCCATTAATTCTAATCCACAATTGTGTAATGCTGATTTTAGCATATTTAAATCAATGCTATTTGTGTTTTCTTTGATTTCAATTTCTCCCAAATCAATATATACATAATCAACCCCAAGCTCTTCAAGAATTGCCTTTACAGACATTTTGCAATGCAAACTTACCATATGTTTAATATATAGTTTCATTTTTTTGTTTAAATAGATTTGTTATTAAAGTTAAGGCATTAATTTAATAATAGTTATGTTTTTGGTACTTGTTTTTTAAACTTGGATAAAATGAAGTTTAATTGAAAACACTTATACAACAAAATATCTGTCGATTATGTATATTTGTGACTTGATTAAAAATTATATTATAAAATGTCAGACGATAAGAAAGTAATATTTTCAATGTCGAAGGTAAGTAAGACTTATTCTTCCACAAACAAAACTGTATTAAAGGATATTTATTTGAGTTTTTTCTATGGTGCTAAAATTGGTATCCTAGGTTTAAACGGTTCAGGTAAATCATCATTGTTAAAAATCATTGCAGGGGTAGATAAAAACTATCAAGGTGATGTGGTTTTTGCACCAGGTTATACAGTAGGCTATTTAGAACAAGAGCCTCAACTTGACGAAAATAAAACAGTTATTGAAATTGTTCGTGAAGGGGCTGCAGAAGCTGTAAAATTATTAGAAGAATTCAATACCATAAATGACCAATTTGGCTTACCAGAAGTGTATGAAGATGCAGATAAAATGCAAAAACTTATGGATCGTCAAGCGGAATTGCAAGATAAAATTGATGCTTGTGGTGCTTGGGAATTAGATAATAAATTAGAAGTAGCAATGGACGCACTTCGATGTCCTGATGCAGATACCCCAATCAACGTTTTATCTGGAGGGGAACGTCGTCGAGTAGCTTTATGTCGTTTGTTATTACAAGAACCGGATGTATTATTATTAGATGAGCCTACAAACCACTTAGATGCTGAATCGGTTCACTGGTTAGAGCACCATTTGCAACAATATAAAGGAACAATTATTGCAGTTACGCACGACCGTTATTTCTTGGATAATGTAGCTGGTTGGATTCTTGAATTAGATAGAGGAGAAGGTATTCCTTGGAAAGGAAATTATTCTTCTTGGTTAGATCAGAAATCAAAACGTTTAGAACAAGAAGAAAAAACAGCTTCAAAACGTCGTAAAACATTAGAACGAGAGTTAGATTGGGTACGACAAGGAGCAAAAGGCCGTCAGACAAAACAAAAAGCACGTCTTCAAAATTATGATAGATTATTAAATGAAGACCAAAAACAACTAGAGGAGAAACTAGAGCTATACATCCCGAATGGTCCTCGTTTAGGAACGAATGTAATTGAAGCTAAAGGTGTAGCAAAGGCTTTTGGTGACAAATTGTTATATGATAATTTGAACTTTACATTGCCTCAAGCAGGAATTGTGGGGATTATTGGTCCAAATGGTGCTGGTAAATCAACTATTTTCAGAATGATAATGGAAGAGCAAACAGCAGATGATGGTACTTTCGAAATAGGAGATACAGTAAAAATTGCCTATGTTGATCAATCACACTCTAATATTGATCCAGAAAAATCAATTTGGGAAAATTTCTGTGATGGACAAGAGTTAATTATGATGGGTGGCCGTCAGGTGAATTCCAGAGCTTATTTATCAAAGTTTAACTTTGGAGGAAGCGAACAAAACAAAAAAGTGAGTACTCTTTCTGGAGGAGAACGTAATCGTTTGCATTTGGCAATGACATTACGTGAAGAAGGAAATGTTTTGTTATTGGATGAGCCTACAAATGATTTAGATATCAACACGCTTCGTGCATTAGAAGAAGGTTTAGAGAATTTTGCAGGATGTGCAGTAATTATTTCTCACGACCGTTGGTTTTTAGATAGAGTTTGTACTCATATTTTAGCTTTTGAAGGGGATTCACAAGTATATTATTTTGAAGGTGGTTTCTCAGATTATGAGGAAAATCGTAAAAAACGTTTAGGGGATATTATTCCAACAAGAATTAAGTACAAAAAATTAGTTCGATAAAACGAAAATAGGCTGCCTTTTAGGTAGCCTATTTTGTTTTTATATTTCAATGTTTTATCTAAACCAATTTTTAATTTTCTTAAACTGTCTGCCAAGAAATGTTTTTTTACGGATATAAACTACTTCCCCTAAAAGATGTTGTTGATTTGTTAAAATTGTATTTATTATATTTGATTCACCTATTGTTTTAGAAACTTCATTCATTCCCATAAAGGAAAAAATCAAAACGTCCCCTTTTTTTGCATTGATTGTATATTTTCCTTGCAAATCTGTTGCAGTATGTATTGCCGTTCCTTCTATAGTAATATTAGCTCCAGGGATAGGTCCTTGTTCGTCATTTACAATTCCAGAAATAGTTTTTTGTAAGGTATCTTTTTCTTGTATTGCAATCATTTTACCCATTATTTCAGGTTGTATAGGAGCTTGTTCCGTTTTAGGTTTTTCTTGTGCATTAACTTTTGCATTTGAAAGGCTTAATAAACCAAAAAAGACGGAAGCTAACCAAATAGACTTTTTTTCTTTGGGTGTTTCTAAATCTCTACCAAGTTGTGATTTTAAAAATCTCCCACATAAATTTTTATCTTGATTATAGGCTTCAATGATTTGTTTATTGGTAGCATTAGTAAAGTCTAATACTTTTTTCTCACACATACTGCAAAATCTTCCTTTTTCTACAGGAGTCATTGCGTTCCAGTTTTCGTGACACGGTTTAGGGATTGTGATGTTTATTTTCGTTGTCATAGCTCTAAAATTAAAAATGGTCTTTATATACATAGAGACCATTTTTAATAAAAAGGTTGGGAGAGGAGTTAATTAATTTTTATCTCAAACATTTTGTCCCAATTTTTTCCAGTCACAAATATGGTTTTTGTGGCTGGATTATATGCTATACCATTTAGTGTGTCGTCTGGTGTTGCGCTAGTTTTACTTCGCAATTCTGATAAATCTACAACAATTTCTACAGCTCCAGTTGTTGGATTTACTACCATAATAGCATCTTTTTGCCATACGTTTGCATAAATTTTCCCATCAATCCATTCTAGTTCATTGATTTGTTTTATTTTGTTATTATTAGTATATATATTGATGTAGTCAATCATTTTTTGATTATCTGGATTCATTCTCCAAATTTTTTCTGTACCATCAGAATGATAAATGTTTTTGCCATCATTTGTCATTCCCCAACCTTCAATTTTTTTGTCATAGTTGAAAGTTTTTTCAAGTTTTAGAGTTTCAGCATTGTAAATAAATCCTATACCATCTTGCCAAGTCAGTTGAAACAATTTACCATTTATAAATGTAATTCCTTCACCAAAATACTTTGAATCTAAATCTACTTGTTGTAGTACTTTGCCAGTTTTGTAATCGGTTTTTCTAAAATTTGAATTCCCATTTTGTCCTGTACTTTCATATAAAAAACCTTTATAAAATTCTAATCCTTCAGTAAAAGCTCCTTTATCGTGTGGATAAGTGTTCACAATAGTGTATTTCATAACTTTTGGCTCTACATTCGAAACCATCTCTACTCTTGTTTCGGTTTCTTGTTTCTCTCCTTCAAAATAAATGACAGCTTTTATGTTTTGATATCCTAATTTTTCACTTTCAAGTTTATAGTTTAAACTCTCATTTCCTTTTACACTTCCAATTCTTTTATCGTTATTGAAGTAAGCAACCGAGTCTATAGTTCTATCTTTTTTATTGGTTATATTTAAAGAAATAGCATCACCACTATGATACATTGCTTTAAATTGTGAATCATCTATGGAAAATAAATTTTTTTTATCGCCTTCACAACTAGCTGCTATTAAAACTAATGATGTGATTGCTAAGATGTTATGTTTTTTCATTTTAAAATTATTTACTATTACAATATACAAATGAGTTTTTGATTAACAAATGTGCTTGCAAAAATACAAAAAGATTGTATATTTGCAGCGGCAAGTCCTACACGACCAGCTCCTGCAGACTCCTCCAGGGTGGGAACGCAGCAAAGGTATGTGGTTGTAGCGGTGCGATGTAGGTCGCTTGCCATTTTTTAGTAATTGCGAACAAAGTGAAGCAATCTTTTTCAATTCAAAATTAAATCATCAGTTTTATCTCCATTTCTAAGGAGATTTTTTTATTTTTAGCCAAATTATTTTCAATGCAGCTTTCTTGGCAAAAAGTAAAACTTCAACTCAAAGAAACATTTTCAATTTCCTACGGAAGTTACTCGTATCGTGAAGCTTTAATAGTTACTTTATCGTACAAAAATATTATTGGTTATGGCGAATGTACCGCTATAGATTATTACGGAATTAAAATTGATGATTTAGAACGTAAAATTAGTTCAATTAAAAACTTAATAGAAAACCAACAAATACTTTATCCTACAGAATTTTATAAAATTATTTTAGGCCTTAATTTAGGTACATTTTTAACTTCTGCTTTAGATTGCGCCTATTGGGATTTGTTTGGAAAATTAGAGAGCAAGAGCTTTGTTGAACTCAATAATTTCAATTCTTTTACTCATATTGAATCTTCTTTAACAATTAGTGTTGCAAATGTTGAAGAACAAATCAAAAAAATTGAAAATTCAAGTTGGAATAAGTTTAAAGTAAAATGCAAAGGTTTAGACAAAGTAGCTATCGAAAAACTATCGAATTTGCCGTATAGTATTGCTATTGATTCTAATGCTAGTTTTACAGCTGAAGATTGTAATTGGATTGAAAATCAGGAGTTTTCTAAGAATTTTTCTTATTGGGAACAACCTATGAAACCTTCACATTACGAGCATCTAAGCAGAAATAAATTTGCAAATTGGATGGCAGATGAAGATTGTCAGAGTCAAATAAATTTGCGTTCTTTACAACCATATTACGAAAGCATAAATGTAAAATTAGTCAAATGTGGTGGATTAACACCTGCCTTGGAATTAATTAGTGCAGCTAGGGCTTTAGGTTTTAAAATTATGATAGGCTGTATGACCGAAAGCACCATAGGAATTTCAGCTGGAGCAATACTGGCACCTTTAGTTGATTATGCCGATTTAGATGGTGCAAATCTGATCTCAAACGATATAGCTAACGGAAGTAGAATTATAAATGGTAAAATAGAAATTTCTCAGTTGCCAGGTTTAGGTATTTCAATCAAATAAAAAATGAATAAAGTTGTTTTAATTACAGGAGGTTCTTCAGGTATAGGAAAGAGTATTGGAGAATATTTGCATAAAAAAGGATTTACAGTTTACGGAACTAGTAGAAATCCAGAAAGAGTCGAAGACTCTATCTTTCCATTAATATCCTTAGATGTTAGAGATACAAGCTCTATATACAAAGCTGTAGGTGAAATTATAGCTAAATCAGGAAAAATTGATATTCTTATTAATAATGCTGGTGTCGGTATTACTGGACCAATTGAAGAAATCCCGACTCAGGAAATTAAGAATAATTTTGAAACCAATTTATTTGGACCAATCGAAATGATGAAAGCCGTGCTTCCGCAGATGAGAAGTCAAAAATCAGGATTGATTATCAACGTTACTTCTATTGCTGGTTATATGGGATTGCCATATAGAGGGATTTATTCGGCATCAAAAGGGGCTTTAGAACTCATTACCGAAGCGTTACGTATGGAAACCAAATCGTTCGGAATTCAAATAACCAACATAGCGCCTGGTGATTTTGCTACAAATATTGCAGCAGGGCGTTATCACGCACCTGTGATCAAAGGTTCAGCTTATGAAATTCCTTATGGAAATACACTTAACGAAATGAACTCGCACGTTGATAGTGGAAGTAATCCTAACTTGATGGCGGAGGTCGTTTTCAAAATTATTCAAACTCAAAATCCGAAGATTCATTACAAAGTAGGCGCTTTTATGCAGAAGTTTTCCATTGTTTTAAAACGTATTTTGCCAGATAAGATTTATGAAAAAATGCTGATGAATCATTATAAACTGTAAAATTAATTAGTATGGAGGACTTATTAATAACAATATTACCTATTGTTGTACTGATAGCGTTTTGGATTTTTATGATGCGAAAAATGAAAAAATCAAATCCTATGAATCAATTGCTTACTAAGCAAGACGCAATTATAAAAGAATTGCAAGAGATAAAGGAACAATTGAAGGAATTAAATTCAAAAAAATAGTTTTTAATTGTAATTTTGTCCTAAACACAACAATTAAAATTTAATAGAGGAAAAAAAATATGAAGTTTTTTATTGACACAGCTAATTTAGAGCAAATTAAAGAAGCACAAGCATTAGGAATATTAGATGGGGTTACGACTAATCCATCGCTAATGGCAAAAGAGGGAATTACAGGTAAGAATAATATCTTAAAGCATTATGTTGACATCTGTAACATTGTTGAAGGGGATGTAAGTGCTGAAGTAAATGCGCTTGAACTTGCAGGAATGATTAAAGAAGGAGAAGAGTTAGCTGAATTACACGAACAAATAGTGGTAAAATTACCAATGACTAAAGAAGGTGTAAAAGCTTGTAAATATTTTTCAGATAGAGGAATTAGAACTAATGTAACTTTAGTATTTTCGGCTGGGCAGGCATTATTAGCTGCTAAAGCAGGAGCTACTTATGTTTCTCCATTTTTAGGTCGCCTTGATGATGTATCTACTGA
Organism: Limnohabitans sp.; assembly: GCA_030053945.1. GTDB lineage: Bacteria > Bacteroidota > Bacteroidia > Flavobacteriales > Flavobacteriaceae > Flavobacterium. Next base: position 84,335 of record JASGCW010000007.1, on the reverse strand, counting down.
TGGGTTGAATCTTATTCAAGAAATCAGAGATATTTATGATAATTATGGTTTCGAAACTCAAATTTTAGCAGCTTCTGTACGTCATACAATGCATATAGTTAATTGTTCTAAAATAGGTGCCGATGTAATGACTGGACCTTTATCAGCAATTACAGGATTATTAAAGCATCCTCTAACAGATATCGGTATAGCTCAATTTGTAGCTGATTTTGAGAAAGGAAATAAATAATTTATTCCATTCAATAAAATAAAAAAGCGGCTCTCTAAAATATAGATTGCCGCTTTTTCGTTTGGTTTTGGCTTTTATTTTAAGTAAGATTCAAAATTTGCATCAAATAAACTTACAAATCCATTTTTGATTTTTCCGCCATTTTCAATCAACATTGTTCTTTGTATTTTTGTAATTACCCATTTATCTTTTATATCATCAAAATTATTTGAATGTAATTCAAGAATATAGTTGCAATTGAGTTTTGACAAACTTTCTTTCCATTTTTTAGTAGATTTGTCAATATTAATTGCTACAAAATCCCAATTTGGATGCTTTGCTTTTAATTCATTAGCTCTTTTATGAGCCATCTCCATATGGGATTTGGCATCAGAAACCCAAAAGAAAAGTATAGTATTTCTTTTGAAAATTTCGCTGTTGGTATATTTTTTACTTTCTTTATCTATCAAGGACACATCTTTCAAATATTTACCAGTTGATAACATTTGTGTTGATTCGCATATTTTGATAATATCCTTTTGTTTTATTTTATCTGAGGAAAATTTTAAATATTCTTTTATAAAAGATTGGTTATTAGCTGCATTTTGATCTTCTAGGAGATACATAAATGCAATGTTGTTTAAAATAGCATTTTTAATTTTTTTATTTGTAAAAATAGTATCAGCTACTTTAAGTTTATTAATATTACTTTCTAAAACGTTTTGATGCTCATCTTCACATTTTTGAGTTGTATTTTCTAACATTGAAGTTAGATATTTCAAAAATGGAGAGTAGGTCATTAATTTTTCATTATTAAAGTCGATATTCTTTCTAAAGGAATAATAGTCTGTAGGTAAAAGTTCACATACATCATCACCTGTTCTCTTTTGATGAATGCGTGGATACATTTCTTTTTGGGCTAAATAGGGCATATCCAACATATTTTTGGCATACAAATCGAAATCATCAGACCAATCTATTTCTTTTTTTCTTCTTTCGTAAAAAGTCTTATTTTTCTCGTATGAAGTTTCAATCGATTTTGAAAACTTATTGAAATCTTTATCATAAATTTCAAAAGAAGAGTTTTTTACATCCTCATTTTTTAAAAATAACTCGATTAAAAAATTGTTTTTTTGATCACCCCGACCACAAAAAGCAAGGGAATTATCAAAATCATTCGTATTCAACCGAATCATTAAACTATCACCAGGAGCAAAATAAATGTACTGGTATTCTGGTTCGTGCCTAAAAGTGTACATTCCTTCAGATAAGGTATCGTATTTCTGAAAAAAACGATTGTTTTTATCTAACTCAATAGTATCAATGATGACATTATCTTTACATAAGTACATATACTTTGAGTTAGGATTTATAATTTCACCCCCAAAATAACACGTTTTATCTTTCTTCGTAAGTTCGCAAGAAATGAGTAAAAGTGAAATTAGAGTAGTAGTAGTAAAGAGTATTTTTTTTGAATAGGCAACCATATTTTTATTATTTCCTAACAAATATATTTTTATATGTTATACAAGTTTGTTAATAGACAGTTAAAAATTAGTTTTAAAACAAAAAACTACCTAAACAAGTTCCAAATCCAATTAAAATTATCATTATAGAGTAGAGCATTATCTTTTTTGATAACTCATCATATTTTTCAGTTTTAGATAAAAAATACATTATTATACCAATAGCTAATGTGATTAAACATAGCTTTTGAATAGCGAAGATAAAATTGATTAATATGTCCATAATTTAATGCATTCCGCCGAGGCTTAGATTCGCTAAACAAGTTCCAAAACCTATAATAAACCCTATGATAGAAATGACAATTAGTTTTATTCCTATTTGTCTTTTTTTGGCTGATACTAACAATATCATTAACCCTACTAAAAATAGGAATGGACAAATAAAAGCGATTATAGCTCCTATTGAGGCTAAAACATCTCCCATAATTAATTTAATTTTTTTCGAATTTCTTCAATTTTATTATCTCTATAAAATAGATTCATAGTTTCAAAAGGTACAATTTTTCCACGTTTATCTACAATATGAACACACGATTTTTTTACAGCTCTTACATCAAAGTCGTGAGCATCCATAAAATTCATAATGATAATTCTGAATAGATTTTCATAATGCAAATTATCGGATTTCACTCTAGGTAAACAACACATTAGTTCTCCAAATTCTTCTTCGGCACAATCTACAGAAATTCCAGTACTAAAAAGATTTAACATATGATTTTTCAGTTTTTCATCACTTTCAAAAACAATAGTATTTTTAGAATTGTTTAATAAGTCCTCAGGATTTATCAAATGAGTCATTGGGAAAACTCCTCCATCTACTTTAAGCGCATACGCCATACATAGCGCATCTGGATTACAAGGAACTGGAATTAAATCTTGCGGTGTGAATGTTGGAAACTGCTCATAGATTTTACGACGAACTTCCGTAAGTGTTATTCTACCTTGGTTATCATCGTAATTTTCATTTCTTCCAGCCACTTGTGTAGGTTGAAAAGTAACGCCACGAACACATTTTTGCTGGATTGCATATTCTAAAATTTCACCGATTTCATCATCATTTTCTCCTTTTTGAAGCGTAATAACCAATGTTGTAGATAAATTGAATTGATTTAGATTTTCAATGGCTTTTTTACGGATTTCAGTTAAGTCTTCACCTCGTAATTTTTTCAGAACTTCTGGTTTAAAACTGTCAAATTGTAGATAAATCTCAAAATCTGGCATATAGGAAGCTAATTTTTCAACAAACTGAATGTCTTTTGCAATTCGAATTCCGTTGGTATTTACCATTAAATGCTTAATAGGTTTTGATTTGGCAATATCTAAAATTTCAAAAAACTGCGGATGTACTGTAGGTTCACCTCCAGAAATTTGAACTACGTCAGGCTCGCCTTCATTAGCTACAACTGCATCAAACATTTTTTCAATTTCTTCTAATGTTCTATGATTACCATAATTGGGTGCAGAAGAAGCATAGCAAGTTGGACAAGCAAGGTTGCATCTATCGGTTACTTCTACTATAGATAGGCAGGAATGTTGTTCGTGATCAGTACACAAACCGCAATCATATGGACAACCATAATGTACTTTAGTATTAAACTTCAAAGGGACTTCCGATTGTTTGTTGTAGTTTCTGATTTGACGATAATATTCTACATCATCAGCAATCATCACTTTAGAATCACCGTGAGTTTTACAATGTTTGAGCATCCAAACTTTATCATCTTGAAAAACTATTTTGGCATCACATAAGTGTAAACATTCTGGACAAACACTTTTAGTATAATCGTAGTATATATAATCTCTATTAGGCATATTTATCTCATTTTATTCTTCCTAAATTCCAATCTAAAATGCTTCCACCACCCAGTAAATGAAAAATACAAAAGACTATGATTATAAAAATAATTATAAGGAGCCTTTTTATAATTTTATTCTTCATTTTTAAGAATTTTGACTGTAAGTTGTAAATAATATTTTAGAATTTATGAATCTAAAAATAAATTTATAGTAATAAACAAATATAAATATTGAAATAATATTAATGATGCTTAAACCAAATATTAACGAATTATTAGGTTTTATGAATTCAACCAAAAAACGATACAAGAAATAAAAAAGCATAAATAGTTTAAATCGGTCTCCATTAACTAAATCTATTTTTCTAATTGAATAAAATAAAAATAGCAATATGAAGCAGAAAAATATTTCATATAAAGCAACAGGATGTCTTAGTTTACCATCGCCTAAATCCATTCCTGTGAAAAAAGAAGTCTCTAACCCGAAAGTAGGTTCGGTAATTCCCATTCCAAAACAACCTATTCTTCCAATGATTAATGCAACAAGAATTGGATAAACATATAAATCCCCAGAAGCTTTTTTTTCGCCAATTATTTTTTTTATCAGTTCAACTCCAAATAATCCACCAAAAAAACCACCTGCGACAGTTTTTGCTTGGTAAAACTTTAAAAGGGTCAGCTGTGGTAGTTCTTGAGGTGTTTCAAAAGCTGCAATTATTCTAGAGCCCAACAATGCACCTATCATTGCACCTAAAAGTATCCAGAGTCTGTTGTTGTCTGAAATAATATTGTTTTTTCTTTTTAGAAAATAATACAAACGTACTCCAATAAAAAAAGCTAAAACTTCTAAAATATAATGGTATAGAGGGGCATTTTCAAAAGGGATATTCATTAGTAGTAATAGGTTTTGATGCAATTTATAAAAAACTAATTACTAATTACTGTTTACTAATTACTAATTAGTACTTTTGCAACACTTTTATAAAAAAATAAAAAATGCTTACAGTATCTAATTTATCAGTTCAGTTTGGTAAAAGAATTTTGTTTGACGAAGTAAATGTAACCTTTACTCAAGGGAATTGTTACGGAATTATTGGTGCAAACGGTGCAGGAAAATCTACTTTTTTAAAAATATTATCTGGTGATATCGATCCTACTTCGGGTAGAGTAATACTTGAACCAGGAAAACGTATGTCTGTTCTAAATCAGAACCATAATATGTTTGACGAGCATACCGTTTTAGAAACCGTTTTAATGGGAAATAAGACGTTGTTTGCTGTCAAAAAGGAAATGGATGAATTGTATTTGGACTACAACGATTCTAATGCGGATAGAATAGGGGAGTTGCAAATTCAGTTTGAAGAAATGAATGGTTGGAACGCAGATTCTGATGCAGCCACTATGTTATCTAATCTTGGTATTTCTGAAGAGTTTCATTATACTACGATGGCTGATATGGATGGAAAACTTAAAGTACGTGTGTTATTAGCACAAGCTTTATTTGGAAACCCTGACGTGCTGATTATGGATGAGCCTACGAATGATTTGGATTTTGAAACGATTGGCTGGTTAGAAAATTTCTTAGCGAATTACGAAAATACGGTTCTTGTAGTATCTCACGACCGTCACTTTTTAGATGCTGTTTGTACACACGTTTCAGATATCGATTTTGGAAAGATTACGCACTATTCAGGTAACTATACTTTCTGGTATGAGTCTTCTCAGTTAGCAGCTAAGCAACGTGCACAACAAAACAAAAAAGCGGAAGAGAAAAAAGCAGAATTAGAAGAATTTATCCGTCGTTTCTCTGCAAACGTGGCTAAATCAAAACAGGCTACCTCTCGTAAGAAAATGATTGAAAAGCTTAATATTTCTGATATTAAACCATCAAGCCGTCGCTATCCAGCAATTATTTTTGACCAAGAGCGTGAAGCTGGTGATCAAATTTTAAATATTCAAAATTTATCCGCTTCCATAGAAGGTGAAACCTTATTTAAAGGTATCGATTTGAATATGGCAAAAGGTGATAAAATTGTTGTTTTCTCTAAAGACTCTCGTGCTACATCTGCTTTCTATGAAATTTTAAATGGAAATATGACTGCGGATTCAGGTACGTTCGATTGGGGTATTACAACTATTCAATCCTATTTACCTGCGGATAATCATAGTTTCTTTGAAAATGATTATACACTTGTAGATTGGTTACGTCAATGGGCAAAAACTGAAGAAGAGCGTGATGAAGTATATGTTCGTGGATTTTTAGGTAAAATGATTTTCTCTGGAGAAGAAGCGTTAAAGACAGGTAGAGTTTTATCTGGTGGGGAGAAAGTGCGCTGTATGATTTCTCGTATGATGATGTTACGTGCTAATGTGCTTATGCTTGATGAACCCACAAATCACTTAGACTTAGAGTCGATAACAGCTTTTAACAATTCGTTGAAAAACTTTAAAGGATCCGTATTGTTTACAACACACGATCACGAGTTTGCACAAACGGTTGCTAATCGAGTTTTAGAATTAACACCAAACGGAGTTATTGATCGTTATATGACTTTTGATGAATATCTTGATGATGATAAAATTCAAGAATTAAGAAAGAAAATGTATAATTTATAATAACTAAAAGCTCTAGCAAATTTGTTGGAGCTTTTTTTTATAATTGGATTGTATTGGTGTCAAAAAAATAGTTACAATCTGTGAAATCTGTGGCAAAATTTAAGTTTCTTCAAATGCGGACTTTTAGTCCTAGTGGTTTATTTGAAAATAAATCCTAAGCCAATAGATTTTATCATTTTTTTTGAAAAGGGTACAAAAAATTTTGATTGACCAAAAAGGTAACCAAATCCCATAAGCATAAATGGATAGAGTGGAAGAACTAAAACTAAAAGAACTATATAGTAAATAATAATATTAAGATTATCTTTACTTAGGCCTAAAATTCCCATTAAATAAGCTGAAATTTTAGCAGAAAGCGAACCATTGATGGCAAAGACAATAAAAATGACAACTAATTGCCAATTAGATTGAATTCCCCAACGGTCTTTTAATTTTTTCATAAGACAAATATACACTATTACCTTGAAGGAACAATACCCCAAAGTCTCTGTTTATAGGTATTTTGAAAATAAATCATATAGTTGTAAATCAAATAATTTACTTCATAACCATATCTAATGGTTGGGTCATAATTAATTTGCATTTCATATAAAGAAGAATCATATCGCTGTGGTTGAAGTACTCTAGCATTCCATTCTTGCACATACATCTGATTTTTACTTTCAAGAAAAGTTAGCGAATGATAGCCTCTAGGAAATGCTCTAGTATAAAGCCAGGTTGTAAATCCTGCATCTATAATTGTTACTTCATATTCTATATCTTCATTAGCAATTTTGACTGTATCGCCTTTGATTACTTTAGCATTAGCTTCTTTGTTTGAATTTTCTTCAAATGATTTTGTTTTGCAAGATGCAACTAAAACTAACAATAGGAAAGTGAGTAATTTTTTCATAACAATTCTTATAAAGTAAAAACCATGCCCGAAAGCATGGTTTTATAAAAAATTATTTTTTTCCAAAAAGATTTCCTAATAATCCACCTAAACCTCCTTTTTTTGTAACAGCTGCAACAGCATCGCCAACACCTAGTTGACCATCGCCATCTTGATCTAACATAGAAGTTAATATTGATCCACCTGTTGAAGAAGGTTGACTTTGAGATTGACCACCACCTAATAAACCACCTAATAAACCACCTAAATCAGTTCCATTTTGAACATTACTTGATTTAGCTTGACCAGCTAAATATGACATAAGGATGGGTGCTGCCATTTTTAAAATCATACCAATTTTATCAGTGCTAACTCCAGTTTGCTGGCTTAATCCATTTTGTACATCGGCTTGATTACCACCAAGTACGTGACCAAGTATTTTTCCACCATCTTCGGTGTCAATTCCACCACCTCCAAATAATCCTCCAAGATTATCTAATATTCCACCATCGTGTTTACCACCTAGTAAGGCACCTAATAATCCTCCTGCACCTTGTTCTGTTTGAGAATTATTTTGCATTGCATTAACTAGTGTTGGTAATGCACTTGTAAGTACAGAGGAAGTTTCGCTTTCAGAAGTTCCTACTTGGTTACTAATACCACCAATGATTTGTTTACCCAAATCACTATTAATTAAGTCTAAGATTCCAGCCATTGTTTTTAGTTTTGTTTTAAATTATCTTTTAAAGATACAATTTTTTTTAAATTTCGTGTCTTAATAATGTGATAATTTGCTCAGCAAGTTCTGTGCCAATTCTATTTTGTGCCTCAATTGTTGCTGCACCTATATGCGGTGTTAATGAGATGTTAGGATGCATTAAAAGTTGTACTGCGGGAGTTGGCTCATCCATAAAAACATCAAGTCCAGCAAAAGCTACTTTTTTTGAATCTAACGCTTCAACTAAATCTACTTCGTTAATAATTCCACCACGCGAGCAATTTATGATACCTACACCATCTTTCATTTTCTCAAATTGAGCTTTAGCAATTAAGTAGCCTTCCTGAGAAGGTACGTGAAGCGTGATAAAATCTGAATTTTTTAATAAAACTTCAAGAGGTTTTGTAGTAATTTCTAAATCGATGCTTTGGTTATTATAAAATTCTATTTTGATAGTAGCTTTTTCAACATTCTTATCTGTAGCGATAATTTTCATACCTAGTCCCAAGGCAATTTTTGCGACTGCTTGACCAATGCGACCAAAACCTACAATACCTATAGTTTTGCCTCTAAGTTCAATCCCATTAGCATAGGCTTTTTTTAATTGTTCGAAATTTGAATCGCCTTCTAGAGGCATATTTCTATTAGAGTCATACAGATAACGAACACCCGAAAAAAGATGTGCAAAAACTAATTCGGCAACAGAATTTGATGAAGACTCTGGAGTATTAATAAACTGTATGTTTTTTGAAATAGCATAATCTACATCTACATTATCTTTTCCTACACCGCCACGACCTATAATTTTTAAAGAGGGACAAGCATCTATTAATTCTTTTCTAACTTTGGTAGCACTTCTAACTAGCAATACAGCTATTTGATGGATATTTATAAAATTAGCCAGTTGTTCTTGTGCGACTTTTGTTGTTATAACTTCAAAACCTGCATTTTGCAAAAGGGTTATACCATCATTTGATATTCCGTCGTTAGCTAAAATCTTCATTTTTTTATTTTGTTTACTCTTGAATTTTTTGTTGGTAAAAGTTTAAATTTTACTTTCTAATTCTTTCATACAATCAACTAGAACTTGTACACTTTCAAGTGGTAGCGCGTTGTACATTGAAGCACGATAGCCGCCCACTGTACGGTAACCTGTTAGTCCAGAAATTCCAGCCGATTTCCAAATAGCATCAAAAATACCTGTATGTGATTCATCATTTAAAACAAAAGTTGCATTCATAATACTTCTATCCTCTTTTTGAGCTTTTCCAGTAAACAATGGGTTTCTGTCAATTTCATTATATAACAATGCAGCTTTTGCTTCATTTACTTTTTCTATGGTAGCAATTCCACCTTGTGCTTTTAACCACTGTAGTGTTAGTAAGGAAGCGTAAATAGGGAAAACAGGAGGAGTGTTATACATACTTTCTTTTAAAATATGTTGTTGATAATCTAACATTGAAGGAATATAACGCCCTGTTTTTCCAAGTATTTCTTCTTTTACAACCACTAAAGTAGCACCTGCTGGACCCATATTCTTTTGAGCACCTGCATAAATTAAATCAAATTTTGAAAAATCTAAAGTTCTCGAAAATATGTCTGAACTCATATCACAAACAAGAGGTAAATCTATAGTTGGAAAAGATTTCATTTGTGTTCCATAAATGGTGTTGTTACTAGTACAATGAAAGTAATTTGCATCAGATGGAATTACATAATCTTTAGGAATGTAACTATAGTTGTCTTCTTTTGAGGAAGCAACTATGATTGTTTCTCCAAAATGTTTTGCTTCTTTAATTGCGCCACTTGCCCAAGTTCCAGTATCTAAGTACGCCGCTTTACCATTCTCTTTCATTAAGTTGTAGGGTACCATCAAAAACTCTAAACTAGCACCTCCGTGTAAAAATAATGCCTGATAACCTTTGCCTTGTAAGTTTAAAAGTTCTAAAACCAATGCTCTTGCTTCTTCAATAACTGCAACAAAATCTTTACTTCTGTGTGAGATTTCTAAAAGAGATAATCCCATTCCGTTAAAATCTAGAATAGCTTCAGATGATTTTTTAAATACTTCTTGTGGTAATATACAAGGACCTGCACTATAATTATGTATTTTCATTATTGTTTACTTTTAAAATCTGATTCTTATTTATTAAAATCAAATACTCAATTACCTATGGTATAGATAGCGTTAGTGTTTGATTAGGATTATGATTTGTGTGATTAATTCAATGCAAATTTCGTGAATTCGAAAAAACAATTGCTTATTTAGTTTTGAACATACTTACACGCTTTATTAACGATAACGTTTTCGTAAATTATATTCCTAATAAAAATTGTATGGTATCTACATTATCTGCATAATCCCATAGTTTTGGTTTTTGGGTTTGCCCAAACGGAATACTGTTTTCTACTAGATTAGTTGAGACTATACATTGTATTAAATCTTTATCAGAAATTAATCGTGATGTAATGGTATCAAGATTGTCATAATATTCATAAAATAAAGATGAAATAGGAGAGGAGTAGCTTGAATCTTCTTTTAAAGTTAAAAACTCATTGTCAAGCAATGGAAATAAACTCATTAAAAAAACAGCTTTATTATAATCATAATTGTTAGCGTATTTTTCATAATGAATTACATCCCCATATTTATAAATTGCTTCAAAAAACAATTTAAAATCGTAATTTCTTGGCAAAAATAATTTAGATACATTACGACAACCTAAACCAAAATACCTGAAAATATCTTCACCGAGGTTTTCTAAATCTTCTTTGCTTTCGTTTCCTGTTAAAATAGCTACCGAGTTTCTGTTTTTTCTAATTATGCTTGGTTTATCCTTGAAATAGAATTCAAAATAACGAGCTGTATTATTACTTCCCGTTGCAATAACAGCATCAAAATTCTCTAATTTACCTTCTGTAAATTGGATATAGTTTTTTAGTTCAGGTTCTAACTCAATTAAATATTTTGCTAAAAAAGGTAATAATTTTTGATCGTTTGATGAAAGCTTAACTAATGCTTTATGACCTGAAATTATAACTGAAAGAAAATCGTGAAACCCTACAAGAGGAATGTTTCCAGCGAGTATTAATCCAACGGTTTTTGGATTAGTGTTGGTAAACGAATATTTAGACAGCCACTCAGTAAGATTTGTTTCTGTTAATGCTTCTGCCCAAGATTGAATTGAAAAATAAACTTGTTCTGGTGTAAACCAACCATTATGTGATTGTGATAATTGGATTAAATCTATAAACGCATCAAAATAAATTTCATTTCCTTTTACATCAGGATTTTTTTTGTTTTCAGTTAAAGAAAATTGACGTAAAAAATTCCCTAATTCAATAAAAGCTTTAATTTTATTTATTTGTGACATCAGTTATTTGCTTATATGTGGTTTACAATGTAATTTTGTACAAAAATAATGATTTCATTTTCATAATATCTGAAATCTAATATCTAAAATCAAATAATAAAATGGCTATTATAATTACAGACGAGTGTATAAACTGTGGAGCGTGTGAGCCAGAGTGTCCAAATACAGCAATTTATGAAGGAGCTGATGATTGGAGATGGAAAGATGGAACAAAATTATCAGGAAAAATAATTTTACCAAATGGTACAGAAGTTGATGCAGATGCTGCTCAAACACCTGTTTCAGATGATATCTATTATATAGTACCAGGAAAGTGTACAGAATGTAAAGGTTTTCACGAAGAACCGCAATGCGCAGCAGTATGCCCAGTAGATTGTTGTGTACCCGACGATAATCACGTAGAAAGTGAAGAAACACTTCTAAATAGACAAGCTTTTTTACATAATGAATAATTAAAAGAGGTGTCAAAAGTTTTGGTTCCCTTTTTCAAAATAAATTCAAGATTTAAAAAAACAATATTATATAGGTAAAATATTAGTTGCTTCGGCGAGTTTTAACTCTTTAACAGAGGCAACTAATGTTTACCTTCAAAAAAAATTAGTTATAGGAACTAATTTAACTCAAGAAAATAAAAATGGAAAGTTTGTACTTTTATTATTTATCCCTCCTTTATTAGTAATGCCTCTACTTAGGACTTTTATTCAATCATTTTATGGTCACAAGTATGATTACTTAATTCATCAAATCTTATTTTTTATTTTGATTTTAATAATGTGGTTTAGGAGTTATGAGATTAAAAGAGATTTTCATTCGTAATGGATAACTACTTTAAACCTAAATTTCCATCTTTATCTTCAAAACTATCTTTTGGTTTTACAATCAGTAAATTATACATTTCATAAACAATGTATTTTACTTCTTTAAAATTACCCTGTTCTATTGCTTTGTCACCAGCTTCAATTAATTGGTTCAATTTAAGTGGGTTAGAATATTCGTTAGCTGATTTATATTTATAGTGATAATATAAATTAGCATAGGATTCGTCTTTTTTATAATATATATCACGATACAACAAATCAAGTTCTTTGATTTTTCCTTTTATTATTGATTTTTCGTTAGATTCTAGAATATATTTTTCGTTTTTTACTATTTTTTGAAATTGTTCGGCCTGTCTGGGAGATGCATCGTCTAAAATGGTAATTAAGCTTGCTTTAGAAATGTTATATTCTTCAATCTCAGCAATAACAGCTTTATGCCTCATAAGACCATCATATTGCTGCAAAGCTGTTCTTTTACGTTCATCTAGCTGAAAAATTCTTTCTGTTGATTCATTTTCCTCTACTTCGATTAATTCCAAATCTATTTTAACTAGTTCGTCTTTAATTTTCTTAAGTTGTCCATAGTAAGCATAATTATCTTCATCAAATTCAGCATTATCTAATTCAGTATCAATTTCTCTAATGGTTATATCAATGTCTTTAAGGAATTTGTTTTTATTGATACTCTTAGAATGTGGATTAAAAACCTCTTTAATCTCAAAATCAATCGAACTTATATATACCGAAACTGTTAAATCTCTAGACTCACTTATAGCAAATTTAATTTCAATATCCATTCCTTTTAATAGGTTATGAGGCATCTCTTTGCTATTAATCTCTATATAACCTATAGTCATGTTACTACCGGGTAGTGTGCCTGATTTACCTTCTGTAACATTGATAATTAATTTATCGTTTGAGTCTTTAATAAAATTTTTAGAAGTGGTCTTGTATATTGTTTTAGATAATGGTAAAATATCATTTTTAGAAAATATTTTTTCTAAATAAGTCTCTCCAAAACTATCATCTACTTCTAGACAAATATCATTAGGTAATGGTTGACCAGAAATATTATAAACTCCATGATTTATAAAAATAGTTTTATTTTCATAAATCATATTTTGATTTTGATCAAAAATGGTCAAAAAGAACTGATTTCTTGATTTTGGTAAAATTTTTACAAATTCGTTAAATTTTCCTTGAAATGAAGTAATACCTGTATCAAACCCTCCATCTTTGCGTATTATTCTATAAAAAAATTGGGCTTCCGAATTAGAAATAACCGATATTAGTTCATCATTATCCTGTGTGTTTGTTTCATAAATGACTTGAAAATTTGCTGTGTTTTCAATATTGGGTGTTTCTTGTTGGATTTCTTGTAATTTATTCAAACTTACTTCTTTGGCTTTACTACCAGCATAGTAAGCAGCACCTACCATTACAGCAGTAGTAGGATCTATAGAATTATCTACCGTTATATTAAAAACTTCTTTTAGTCGTTCTCTAATATAAGGTATATAAGTTGTACCACCTACAAGAATTATTCTTTCAATATCTGTTATTGATTTTTCATTTTCAAAAAGTAGTTTGTGAATTAATTCGATTGATTCTTCTACTTTTTTATGGATTGCTTCGTTAAAATCTTTCCTTGTAACGGTAAATTCAATTAAGTCATCTCCATCATTTAGTTCTAATTCAGTTGTGACAGATTCTTTTATGGATAATTCTTTTTTTATTTCTTCGGCTTTATAGAGTAATTCATAATATAATTTATGATAAGAAGAATCTGTACTTGACATCATCTTTTTGTAAAGATCTGATTCTCCTAAAAAATCTTCGATACTTGGTGTAATTAACTTTTCAATAAGTAAATGATCTAAATCAACACCGCCTAAAAAATTATTTCCTTGATGGTCTATTACTTTTAGTTCTCTTTCGTTAATTTTAACTAAAGCTGTATCAAAAGTTCCACCTCCAAAATCATATACTAACCAGTTTTTTTCAACCTGATTTTCTTGTTCGTGGTAATTAGCATAAGCTAAACAAGCGGCTATAGGTTCTTGTAATAAAACTACTTCAGAAAAACCAGCTTGATGTCCAGCTTTTTTTGTCGCATTAGATTGAATGGTGTCAAAGGAAGCAGGTATAGTAATTATTACTGATTCAATTTTTTCATCAGTTACAAAACTTGATAATTCTTTTAGAATCATCGCTGATAGATCTATAGCAGATTTTGATTCGTTTGTTTCGCTAATCAAATATTGATGGTCTGTACCCATTTTTCTTTTAAATGCAGTAAAAACATCTGTATTAGTTTTACCCATCATTTCTCTAGCTTTACCACCTATACTTATACGACTTTTTCTAAAAGAAATAGCAGAGGGTAATGTATCTGAAAATCCAACAGGGTTTTTAAAGATTTGAATTTTTCCATCTTCAAATTTGCAAATTCCTGAATTTGTGGTCCCTAAATCAATTCCGAAGTTTATATTTTCCATAGTTATTCAGCGATTACAATTCCTTTTTGAACTAACGTTATTTGATCTCCTTCTTTAAAGAAAATTATAGGTCTTAAAACCTTTGTTATCGTGAGTGATGTTGAGTTACCTACTAAACTTGCCTCAATAGAAGTATCACGTTCATCATATTTTTTTCCTAAAGGATTATTTATTATATATCCCATTTCTTCAATTTCCGAATGGATTCTATCAAAATTTCTATCAAAAAGGCTTAAATCATTATCTTTGGCTTTTTTTTCTATCTCAAATAGTTGATTTATGATAATAATCATATTATTTAGGTGTTTAAAATAAATTACTTTTTTGCAAATATATTTAAATCTATGACTATGCAAATTATTCTTACAACAAAACCTCAATTAAAGATTATTCAAGATTTAGCTTATAAAATATGGCCAGATGCATATGCTGAAATTCTTTCGGAGGCGCAGTTAGATTATATGTTAGAAAATTTTTATTCAATCGCTTCATTAGAAAATCAGTTTGAAAATGGACATATTTTTTTGTTAGCAGAAGAAAACGGTCAGTATTTAGGTTTTGCCTCCTATGAAATAAATTGTAAAGCTATAGGTAAAACTAAATTGCACAAAATTTATGTAATGCCTAATACTCAAGGTAAAGGTGTTGGGAAATTTCTTTTAGAAGAGGTTGAAGATAGAGCAAAACAGGCTGGAAATTCTATTTTGTTTCTGAATGTGAACAAATATAATAAAGCCCAAAAGTTTTATGAAAATAAAGGGTTTTTAATTACGCAAGAAGAAGTTATTCCTATTGGTAATGATTATATTATGGATGATTATGTGATGGAGAAATCTTTATAAAGTTGCTTCTTTTGTAGCTTTTGAAATAATATCATTAATAAAATGCTTAGCTTGATTTTCTTTAAGCTGAGCATATTTTTTTTTATCCTGATCAGCTTCGATAGCGATTTTATATTTTAAATTTTGGTATTCAATTCTGGCAATTTCGTTATTCTGAAGATAATTCCTGAAAAGAAGATGTTTTTGTAATTCTTGACAATCTATATGACACACATAGAGATGATGAGTGATATTGTCTAATATTTTATGATTTTTAAATTTTACTCTTTTAAAAACTTCTCTGCCTTCTATTCCTTGATTGCCATTGTGATAATAACCTATTTTTACAAGTTGGCTTTTTATAAATTCAAAATCGGTCGTAGTATAATAAACTAAGTCTATATCAATAATTGCTTTTGCGTCAAGATTAGGTACAGAAGTACTGCCAATATGCTCTACTGAAATTTTTACAAGCGAAATACTATCTTCTAGTATTTGTTTTAAAGTTTCAAAATCTGATTTCCAATTTTCAGAATGTTTTTGAATAAGCATCATTTCGTTATATTACTCTGATATTCTTTTCAATTGATTTTTATTCTTAATAGTGATTTTTTTGCCAGATAAACTTATAAGTTCTTGCTTGTTTAATTCAGAAAGTAAACGAATGCAGCTTTCTGTAGCAGTTCCAATCATCCCAGCGAGTTCTTCTCTTGAGAGTTGTATTCGTAAAGAACCATCTTCATTGTTACCAAATGATTCTTCAAGGTAAATCAACGTTTCAGCTAAACGTTCTTTCACACTTTTTTGTGCCATTGAAACCATATGATCATCAGCTTCTTTCAAATCTCCACAAATGGTTTTCATCACATTCATCGAAAATTGATTGTTTTGATTGAAGAATTTCAATATTTCGCTTTTTGGCACAAAACAGACTTCCATATCCTCTAGTGCAACAGCACTCAAATTAGCAGGCTCTTCACTAATCATAGAGCGTTGACCTAATAGCTCACCAGCTTTAGCTAATTTTACGATTTGATCTTTTCCGTTAGCACTCAGTTTTGTCATTTTGCAAATACCATCTTTTACGCAAAATATACCGTTTGTCATTTCGCCTTCTTCAAAGATAGGTTCGCCTTTTTTGATGATGTATGACGTTTTACAATCTGCCATACGTAATAGCTCGTCTTTTGTTAATGCTTTTAAAGAACTGAATTGTCTAACTATACATTGTTCGCATTTGCTCATAGTGCAGTAATTGGTAGTGCAAAGATATTCAAAGTATGACAAATATCATAGTTTAAAGTTCAATATAAGATGACCTTTGTTACAGGTAAATGAGCAAATTTTATGAGTGCACAAAATTGTTTCCATTGTGGTAACGAGGTTGTAAAGCGTGACCAAGTTGTTTTTGATTCAAAATCTTTTTGCTGTGTGGGCTGTAAAACAGTATATGAGATTTTTAGTCAAAATGATTTAACGTGTTACTATGATTTTGAAAAATCACCTGGAGCTACTCCACAAGACATTAAAGGAAAATACGACTTTTTAAATGATGAGAAAATTGTTTCTAAATTATTAGATTTTGAAGAACAAGGAACACATATTGTTTCATTGTACATACCACATATACACTGTAGCTCGTGTATTTGGATTTTGGAAAATTTACAAAAGCTTGACAAAGGAATAGTTTCTTCACAAGTTAATTTCCACGAAAAGAAAGTAAGAATTACTTATAATCCATACGATACCAGCTTAAAGAATATTGTAGAGCTGCTAAGCGCAATAGGTTATGAGCCTTACATTAGCTTAGAAAACTACGAAAACAAAAAGCAAGCAATCGATAGAACATTGATTTACAAAATAGGAGTAGCATTTTTCTCTTTTGGAAATATAATGTTATTGTCTTTTCCCGAATATTTTGAAGTAGGGGAGTTTTGGATAGAACAATACAAAGGTTTTTTCCGTTGGTTGATTTTTGCCTTAGCATTACCTCCATTTTTTTATTCGGCATTTGGATACTATGTTTCGGCTTGGAAAAGTATCAAATCTAAAATGTTAAACATCGATATTCCTATTGCTTTAGGAATCGTGGTGATGTTTGTACGAAGTACAGTAGATATTATTTTCGATTACGGTCAAGGTTTTTTTGACAGTATGTGCGGATTGATTTTCTTTATGTTATTAGGAAAGTTATTCCAACAAAAAACCTACAACTTTTTATCCTTCGAGCGAGATTACAAATCCTATTTTCCTATTGCCATTACCAAAATTAGTTCTGATGGAACAGAAGAACCTATTCAAGTGTATGAGATTGCAAAAGGCGACCGATTGTTAATCAGAAACCAAGAATTGATTCCTGTAGATGGTATTCTTATTTCGCCCGAAGCTTCTATCGATTATAGTTTCGTAACGGGTGAGGCAGTAGTCATAAAAAAGAAATCAGGTGATAAAGTATATGCAGGGGGAAAGCAAATAGGCAAAATTATCGAAATGGAAGTCCTTAATTCTGTTTCACAAAGTTATCTAACTCAACTATGGAGTAATGATGTTTTCCAAAAAAGAGTAGAGCAGAAGTATAAAAATATAACTGATACTATTAGTCGCTATTTCACACCAGCATTGCTATTATTGGGCTTTGTGTCTTTCGGATTTTGGATTTTTAAAGATGTAGCAACGGCATTTAATGTTTTAACAGCAATTTTAATAGTCGCTTGTCCGTGTGCATTAGCTTTAACTGCTCCATTTACCTTAGGAAATGTCCTCCGAATTATGGGATATAAAAAACTCTATTTGAAAAATGCTACTGTTATTGAACAATTTGCCAAAGTAGATACCTTAGTTTTTGATAAAACAGGAACGATTACAACCAATAAAAAAACAGCGATTTCGTATGAAGGCACCGAATTAAATTCTTTAGAATTAAAAGTACTAAAAAATGTACTTCGAGGTTCAAATCATCCTTTAAGTAGAAGATTATATGATTTTATTCCTAATCAGGATAAGTTAGAACTGACGCATTTTGAAGAAATCACAGGAAAAGGAATTTTTGCCGAAATCGATGGGCATTCCGTAAAATTAGGTTCGTCTCAATTTCTGCAACATATGAGCGAAAACACCCATAAGAAAACTAAAGTACACGTAGAAATTGATGGGGAGTATAAAGGAAGTTATGTGTTTAATAATCAATATAGGGAAGGTTTAGAAAAGTTGTTTGAAAACTTAGCGAAGAAGTATAATCTAGTAGTGCTTTCTGGTGATAATGATGGAGAAAGGAAAATACTAGAAAAGATGTTACCTCCATCAACCACTTTAGTTTTTAATCAAAAACCTGAGCAAAAATTAGAATACATAGAAAGGCTTCAAAAACAAGGGAAAAATGTAATGATGATAGGCGACGGATTGAATGACGCAGGTGCTTTAGCACAAAGTAATGTAGGAATTTCAATTTCTGAGAATGTGAATGTGTTTTCACCAGCTTGCGACGGAATTTTAGATGCCTCCCAATTTTCAAAAATTGATTATTTCCTTCGTTTCTCAAAAAATGCGATGAAAACCATCTATATGAGTTTTGTATTGTCTTTACTCTATAACGTGGTAGGGTTAAGTTATGCAATAACAGGAAATTTATTGCCTATCGTAGCAGCTATTATTATGCCATTAAGTACGGTTACAATTGTGAGCTTTGTGACTTTGATGAGTAATTTTTATGCGAGAAGATAGTGAAGAGTGAAAAGTGAAGAGTGAAGAGTGAAAAGTGAAGAGTGAAGAGTGAAAAGTGAAGAGTGAAAAGTGAAAAGTGAAGAGTGAAAAGTGAAGAGTGAAAAGTGAAAAGTAAAGTAATATAGTGAATTGTTGGTTAATAATCAGTTTTTTAAAAAGCTAATTACTTATCACTAATTACTAATTACTAAAAAATGATGTATGACAAATATCATATTTTATCCCGCTTTGTCAAGGTAACTTTGAAATATAAAATTTAAGGTATGAGTGTTATTTATCTATTAATCTGCATCAGCATCGTGCTGGCTGTGACTTTTCTATATGTCTTTATTCGGGCAGTTAGAAGTGGTCAGTTTGACGATGACTATACGCCTTCAGTGCGAATGTTATTTGAAGATGAAATTAAAAAAAGTAAACCCAAAACAAATATAAATTCAGAAAATCAAGAGTAATTATGGAGATGCAACAATTTTATTATGACAACAAAATTGTAAACAAGTTCATATACGCGACTATTGTTTTTGGGGTTGTGGGAATGTTAGTTGGGCTTTTATTAGCTACAATGTATTTATTTCCAAACCTTACAGATGGTATCTCGTGGTTGAGCTACGGACGTTTACGACCGTTACACACTAATGCGGTAATTTTTGCCTTTGTAGGTAACGCAATGTTTGCTGGTTATTATTATTCTATCCAGCGTTTATTAAAAACCAGAATGTACAGTGACTTTATGAGTAACCTTAACTTCTGGGGATGGCAGTTAATTATTGTTGCTGCGGCTATTTCTTTGCCTTTAGGTTACACAACTTCAAAAGAATATGCTGAGTTGGAATGGCCTATTGATATTGCTATAGCATTAATATGGGTAGTATTTGGGGTTAATATGATTATGACCATTTTACGTCGTCGTGAAAGACACCTTTATGTGGCTATTTGGTTTTATATCGCAACTTTTATTACAGTAGCAGTATTACATATTTTTAACAGTTTAGAATTACCAGTAAATGGAATGAAATCGTACTCTGTTTATGCTGGGGTACAAGATGCCTTAGTACAATGGTGGTACGGACATAATGCCGTGGCATTTTTCTTAACGACACCATTCTTAGGATTAATGTATTACTTTATGCCAAAAGCGGCAAACCGCCCCGTTTATTCTTATCGATTATCAATTATTCACTTCTGGTCTTTAATCTTCTTATATATCTGGGCTGGGCCACACCACTTATTATACACTTCTTTACCAGACTGGGCTCAAAATTTAGGTGTAGTTTTCTCTGTAATGTTAATTGCTCCATCTTGGGGTGGTATGATTAACGGTTTGTTAACCTTAAGAGGAGTTTGGGACAAAGTACGTACTGATGTAGTATTGAAATTCTTTGTAGTTGCAATTACTGGGTATGGTATGGCAACTTTTGAAGGACCAATGTTGTCTTTGAAAAATGTAAATGCAATTGCACACTTTACCGATTGGATTGTAGCACACGTGCACGTGGGAGCCTTAGCTTGGAACGGATTTATGACTTTTGGTATTATTTATTGGTTATTGCCTAGATTAACAAAAACACAATTATATTCTCAAAAGTTAGCTAATTTCCATTTTTGGATAGGAACTTTAGGTATCATTATGTATGCGTTACCTATGTATGTTGCTGGATTTACACAAGCGTCAATGTGGAAACAATTTAACCCTGATGGTTCTTTAGTTTATGGTAATTTTCTAGAAACAGTTACTCAAATTATGCCTATGTATGCTATGCGTGCTATAGGAGGTACAATGTACTTAATAGGTATGTTAGTAATGGTTTATAATGCATTCAAAACAGTTTCTGCTGGTCAAACGGTAGAAGATGAATTAGCAGAAGCACCAGCTTTAACGACTATTGCTCCTTATCGATTGAAAAACGAGAAATTCCACGCTTGGTTAGAAAGAAAACCTGTTCAGATGACAGTTTTAGCAACCATAGCGATTTTAATTGGCGGTATTGTACAAATTATCCCAACAATAGTGGTAAAATCTAATATTCCAACTATATCAAGTGTTAAACCTTACACTCCGTTAGAATTAGAAGGACGTGATTTATACATCCGTGAAGGTTGTGTAGGTTGTCACTCTCAAATGATTCGCCCTTTCCGTTCTGAAGTGGCTCGATATGGAGAATATTCTAAATCAGGAGAATATGTGTATGATCATCCGTTTTTATGGGGTTCTAAACGTACAGGTCCAGACTTAATGCGCGTAGGAGGTAAGTATAACGACAATTGGCACTTTAATCATATGTGGGATCCACAAAGTACTTCATCAGGTTCTATTATGCCAGGTTATAAATGGTTATTTGATAACAAAGCTGCTGATTATTCCCAAATTGAGAAAAAAATGAGTGTAATGCAAACTTTAGGTGTTCCTTATACAGAAGAGGAAATCAAAAATGCTAAAAATGCTATTGCAGAGCAATCGGCAAAAATAGAAGCTAGTTTGAAAAATGATCCAGATTTTGTAAAAAGCTATTCTGAAAGTGAGAAAAATGCTAAAACACGTGGCGAACAATTTATTCCTATGAAAGATCGTGAAATAGTTGCTTTAATTGCTTATCTGCAACGTTTAGGAACAGATATTAAAGTTAAAGATTCTCAAACTCAAAACTAATATGTTATGCTAAAGTTTGTAAAACACACTATGGAAAATATCGCTGGAATTGAGATATATCCTATCATTTCATTATTGATTTTTTTCTTCTTCTTTGTAGGATTGTATTTCTGGGTATTTACTTATAAAAAAGAAAAAATTAATCAATTGAGTAATCTTCCTTTTTCCGAAGGAACAACCGACGAATTTTTAAATACTTAAGAAAAATGAAAAAGTTATTCCCTATATACGTTCGAATTCCAGTCTTTTTTGCTTTGTTTTTTATTGCATTAGAATTCTTTATAGACTCTGGAGATAGACCAGCGTTTATTAAATATCCAATTTTAAACCTTATTTTGTTGATTTTCATATTAATATTAGTTGCCGTTGAATTAGTATTATTAGCGACAAATAAAGTCTTAGATACACTTTTGACTGACGAACAAAGAAAAGCAAAAGAATTAGAAGAAAGTTTACCTATTACAGAGCAAGCTTTTTTCAAGAATATAATGCAGAAATTAACTCGTACTCGAAAAATTGAAGAAGAGAACGATTTAATTATGAATCATAATTATGATGGAATTCAAGAATTAGACAATGTATTGCCTCCGTGGTGGGTATATTTATTCTATATCTGTATCATTTTTTCAGGTGTTTATTTAGTACGATATCATGTTTTAGGTTATGATGATCAAAAAACCGAATTTGATAAAGAAATGGCTGCTGCTAAAATTCAAGTAGAAGAATACAAGAAAACGGCTCCAGATTTAATGGATAAAGATAAAGTGACTCTGTTAACAGATGCAGTAAGTATTAATGCTGGTAAGGCAATTTTTCAAACCAACTGTGTTGCTTGTCATAAAGCAGATGGAGGTGGAGCAATTGGACCTAATTTGACCGATAAATTTTGGATAAACGGCGGAGGAATCAAAAATGTTTTCAATACTATTATGGAAGGTGGTAGAGCTGGGAAAGGTATGATTTCTTGGAAAGATCAAATAAAACCATCTGATATTCAAAAAGTAGCAAGTTATGTATTGAGTCTTCAAGGTACAAATCCAGCAGGAGGAAAAGCACCTGAAGGAGATGAGTGGAAAGAGGAGGGCGCAACAGCTTCAGCAACTCCAGCAACTGCTGTAGATAGTACCAAAACCAAGTAAAACGTATTTCGAATACTCCGTGATACTTTGTGCGACTTTGTGTAACTTTTTTATGAGATTTATTTAAAGAGTTACACAAAGTAGTAACAAGACAAAATAAAAAATTATGGCAGGTCATACACCATCAGATGATTTTAGAGATACCATTGCAACGATAGATGAGCAAGGAAAAAGAGTATGGATATTTCCTAAAAAACCAAGTGGAAAGTTATATGATAAAAGAAAGCTAGTAAGTTATTTTTTATTAGCCTCTTTATTTTCGGCACCATTCATTAAAATAAATGGTAATCAGTTCTTATTATTTAATGTTTTAGAACGTAAGTTTTCTATTTTCGGATTTCCATTTTGGCCACAAGACTTTCATCTAGTTGTTATATCGATGATAATTGGAGTGGTAGGATTGGCTTTGTTTACAGTCGCATTTGGTCGTATATTTTGCGGTTGGGTTTGTCCACAAACCATTTTTTTGGAAATGGTTTTCAGACGAATAGAATACTGGATTGAAGGTGACCGAGGTGCTCAAATAAAGTTGGCAAAGCAAGAATGGAATGCGGAAAAAATCAGAAAGAAAGTAACAAAATGGTTTGTGTTTTATGTGGTTTCTTTTCTTATTGCTAATGTTTTTTTGGCCTATTTAGTGGGTAGTGATCATGTTTTAGATATGGTGCGTCAAGGGCCTTTTTACAACACAAATACTTTGATAGCTCTAATCATTTTTACCTATGTTTTCTATTTTGTGTTTGCTTGGTTTAGAGAACAGGTTTGTATTATAGCTTGTCCTTATGGTCGTATGCAAGGCGTATTATTAGACAATAAAACAATAAATGTAGCTTATGATCATGTGCGTGGTGAAGGAGAAAACGGAAGAGCAAAATTTAAAAAAGGAGAAGACAGAACCCTTGCTGGGAAAGGAGATTGTATTGATTGCCACCAATGTGTGAATGTTTGCCCAACTGGAATTGATATTCGTAATGGAACGCAATTAGAATGTGTGAATTGTACTGCTTGCATAGACGAATGTAATAGCATTATGCAAAGCGTCAATTTGCCAATAAATTTAATTCGTTATGCTAGCGAGGACGAAATAGTTAAAAAAGAAAAATTCGTTTTCACCACTAGGATGAAAGGATATGTAGCGGTGTTGAGTATTTTGATTGGAATTTTCATAGGAATGTTATTCTTACGAAATGATGTTGAAGCAACTGTTTTACGATTACCTGGACAATTATTTGAACATAAAGGTGAAAACATCAGTAATGTGTTTACGTATAAAGTAGTTAATAAAACTATGGAAGATTTTGATGATGTTACATTTAAGTTGGTAGGAATAAAAGGAAAGGTTGAAATGGTAGGTAAACAAAATATTCAAATTAAAAAAGACAGTTTAGCCCAAGGGACTTTGTTTGTCGAAATCAATCCAACGTTTCTTGAAGGAGATAAAACTGAAATCAAAATAGAAGTTTATAACGGACATAAATTAATCGAAACAACAGATACTAATTTTTTAGGACCTAGGAGATTTGATTAGGAGTTTAATAGTTCAAGGTTTAAAGTTTAATAGTCAAGTTTCTTAGTGTACTTTGTACCTTCATTGCGTCCTTAGTGGTTTAAAAAAACTTGAAACTTGAAACTTGAAACTTGAAAACAATAAAAACAATAAAAATATGAAAGCAAATTGGGGAACAGGAATAATAATAGCATTTGGTTTGTTTATTACATTCATTTTATACTTTGTTTTCAAAGTGCAAGGCGATATGAAGTATGACCACGAAATGGTTACTGAAGAATATTATAAAAAAGAAATAGGCTATCAAGAACAATTAAATAAAGAACAAAATGCTCACGATTTGTTTGAAAAAGTAACAATTGAAACAAAAAATGAAGGATTGCTAATAGCTTTCCCTAAATCATTTGACTATTCTAAGATAACAGGAAAAGTGTCCCTGTACAGACCGTCCAGCCAGAAATTAGATTTCGATATGCCCATATCGTTATCTTCTTACAGTTTGCTCATACCTAAAACAAAGTTGGTGGGCGGTCGTTGGGACATTATTATCGATTGGAATTATGAAAATAAAGACTATTTGAATAAGGAGAAGGTGAATCTTTAGTAAAAAGTAAAAAGTAAAAAGTAAAAAGTAAAAAGTAAAAAGTAAAAAGCTTATCACTAATTACTAATCACTTGTCACTAAAAAAAAAATGATATACACAGCATTAATATTAGGTTTAATAAGCAGCTTACATTGTATAGGAATGTGTGGTCCTATAGCAATGATGCTACCTGTAGATAGATCTAATGAAGCTAAAAGAGTTACGCAAATTTTAACATATCATATAGGAAGAATAACATCCTATTCCATTTTAGGATTGTTTTTTGGTTTGTTGGGTAGAGGGTTTTTTCTTGCTGGTTTTCAGCAAAAAATGTCAATCTGGGTTGGCATTTTAATGATAGTAGTAGTTTTAGTTCCAGAAAAAGCCTTCTCCCAACTTAATTTTTCTAAACCAGTTTTTAGAATAATTAGCCAGTTCAAATCAGCATTAGGACAACAGTTCAAAAAGAAAACATATAGCGCAATATTCACCATAGGAATACTTAATGGTTTTTTGCCTTGCGGATTAGTATATATCGCTCTTTTTGGGGCTATTGCAATGCAAAATCTATCACTTAGTATGAGCTATATGGCATTATACGGACTAGGTACTATACCAATGATGACCGTTGTGGTATATGTTTCTAATGTATTGACTTTACCAGTTAGGAATAAAATTCAAAAAATTATACCAATAATGGTAGTTGGAGTAGGAATGTTGTTTATTTTGAGAGGAATGGGATTGGATATTCCTTTTCTTTCTCCAAGTACAATGAGTTTATTTGTGCAAAACACTCCTCATTGTAGGTGAAGTTTTGCTCAAAGTTTAATAATCTTAGTGTGCTTAGTGCCTTCCTTGTGATCTTCGTGGTTAAAAAGACTTGAAACAAAAAAATAAAAATAACTTTAAACAAATATATAATTATGGAAAGACACAATTTATTAAATGAATTCCCTGAATTTGCAACAAAAATTCACGAATTAAAAACAACTGATAATCATTTCAGAAAATTATTTGATGAATATCACGAAGTAGAACACGAAATTCACAAATATAATTCTGGAGCAGAAGCAACAACCGATGAGCATATGCATGAATTGAAAGCTAAGCTTTTGTTTTTAAAAGATGAAATCTTTGCGATGTTACGAAATTAAATGATAGGGCGGTTTATATTTGACCGCCCTTTTGCTTTTTAAATCACATTTTCAGCATATTTTATACTACTGAAAATCAATCTACCAGATACAATGCCAAATTGATAAAAGTTAAGTTATTCATAATCAAATAAAATAAAATATTGACAGCTAGGTCACTCACTCACACTTTTCCAAGCATAATAAATAATAAAAATTAGCAATATAACCTCCACAACAGCGCCAAAATACATATGTATCCAAGCTTCACCCGCCAAGTTGAATAAAGTAAAAGGAATATATAGTGTGGCTATAGTTATGTTTGTCCATCGATTTATTTTGGCTGGAAGTACAACGGAAAGAAAAATCATAAGTGCAGGTATGGATACTAAAGTTAATCCTCTTAAAAGGAATCCTTGTGTAATGTCAAATACAAATACCTTTCCTATTTGAATATCTTTCAAAGTATGAGGTATATACAAATGAAAGTAATCCACATAAATATAGAGAAACATAAAACTCGTCCAAAGACTGGCCAGTTTTATTTTTACATTAATTTTGATTTCTTCGAATGTATTTTGAGTATCCATAATATTTTATTTTTAAAAATTATACCCAAAATGCAATCCAGGTTCTGGTGTCCATTTGGGCCACTTGTCATCTTTTTCCTTGAATCCAGCTGGCATCTCTGTATAGTAAGCTCGCCCCGCAACACCAAGTGAAGGTTCAATAAAAAACTTATCTTTGAAGAGTTTGATGTGATACCCTACACGATTGGTGTTGAAAATAATAAAACCATTGTCAATTTTAGTACCATTTTCATTTTTGAAAGTTTGCCACATGGAAGTGGCATGTATGGCTACATAAAGCCCTTTCCATAGATATCTTTGATAGGCTAGTCCAACACCATATTCTCTTATGTAACCGGGGAATTTTTCTTCTGGTTTTCCATAGTTTTTATTGTAAAAAGGATTGATTCCCAAAGGCCAAGCGTGTTTCCATGTAATCAATTCTAGAGAAAGAACATCTTTCCTTGTAATGCGATAGCCTAAATTGAGTTGTGCAAATCCTGGTGGGTTGACTTTAGAAAAATTACCCAATAAAAACAGCGTACTACCTACGAAACACTTTTTATAAGAAGTGTCAGTCTTTTCATATTGGGCTTGTAATGGTTGATTTATTGAAAAAAGCAATAAAAATCCAAATAATAAAAGTGTTTTTCGCATAGCATTAGTTTTAAATGATATAGCGAAATTAGAAAGTGCAGTTGTTTAAAATTGTTCACTTTAGTTAAGAAATATTGGAGATTGAAGTTTCTAATAAATAATTTTTCTTCTTTTAGGTTTCATTATTTTTCTCAATATTTTTACCCATAAACTCCACGTACTATTTTTTTTATGTCTTGAAAAATGGTTCTCAACTTTATCAAAGGCATCTTCAATATAAGCATCGTGTAACCATCGGATAGCCAATATCCATTTTAAAGTAGCAGCTCCAGTTGTTTTCATATGGATGCAATGTGAAATTTTAGTTTGATTGGTATCTAATTCCTCTATCTCAAATCGATGAAAACCATTAAATCCCTTCATATCAAACTGAATAGTGATTGATTTTTCAGGTTGATAATCTATTACGAAATATTTAATTGGACCATGTCCTCCTTTTGAACCAATTTTTAATCCTTGGTCAAGTTTCATTGGTGACCATTTGTCTGTTGCTAAAATCCTATCGTTGTTAGTCGCTAAAGTATTTAATAGTGTACCAACTTTCGAAATGGGTTGACTCAAAATTCTTTTATGGATGTTTATGATATTCATTTTTTTATAAAACTAAAGTGAAAATGATATAATCTGTCATAAGAATTCTTGACATTTAGTTACTTACCAATTAGTATGTTGTATGCTTTTGGAATAGTGACTCCTTTAAAATGATTGGTAAGACCATAAAAGAGGATAAGAGTTAGGCAAAAACCTAAAAATAAGATGATTTTTGCTTGGGAATTTGGTGAGAATTCAAAAATATTCCCTTTCATTTTTTTACTATGAATAGAAGCTATGTGCCCAAAGAATGAAAGTATAGCGATTCCATAATAAGGTATAAAAAATAAGTTGGATGGAAATGAATTAAGTCCTGCTACTCCAAAATAAAAGTTCGTATCGAGTTTTAGAATAGATCTTCCAATTACAACTGCCCCCAAATGTATTAGGAAGAATATAGCTAAATAAAGACCTGTCCAAACTTGTAATTTATCAAAAAAAGTTTGAGCATTTCTTCTGTAGGTGTAGAAAAGTTTTATTCCAGAATAAATTTGGGTGGCAACTGATAAGAATAAGATAGTCTCAAAAAAAGCATTGCGGTAAAAAAGACGAAATGTTTTCATTATTTCGATATGCGTTTCAGCTCCAAATACGCTAGCGCAATGATTGATCAAATGTAATGCTATAAAGATTGAGATTGTTATTCCTGATAGGTAATGAATTTTTTTCATGATAGCTTTAATTGTTTATTGTAATTATCGGATTAACAACGCTCAAAGGGTTTGTTAAAATTTTGTTTAGTTATGGATTCTTTCTATTTGATCAATTGTTTTTTCTATTCCATTTTCACTATCAATTAATTTTTTCATTTCAAGTGCATTTTTATACAATTCTTTATTTGACAATAATTCATTGACACTATTTATAAACTTTTCTTCTGTCACTTTACTAAGTGGAATTGGTTTTATGGAAATTCCTTTTTTATAGCCTACTTGGCCCCAAAATTGTTGGTCTCCAATAGGATGCAGAATGGGACAAATAAAGAAGGGTTTTCCTGCTCTTAAACATTCTGCAGTAGTTCCTATACCGCCATGATGAATAATTGCTTTTGTTAATGGGAAAAGTTTTTCATAAGGAGCAGATTGTATCACTTTTATTTTTGGATTATTGTCAAGTTTTTCTGTTTGATCTAGTCCCCAACCTTTTACGACAATAATTTTAGTGTCGAGTTGTTCTGTAAGCTTTATAATTGCTGTTTGCAGATCAAATTTACTTTTGAATGGCATACTTCCAAAAGTTAAAAGTAAAGGAGCCTCTCCATTTTTTATAAAATCTAAGAGGTCATTTGGTAATAATTCACTTGAATATCCAAACCAAAAACCATTAAAAGTAGATTGACTGGAAAAATCTTTTGGTACAGTCAAAAAACTTGGACTCAAGCCATAGATGTTTTTTACTTGAGGAACTTTATATTTTTTTGGTAAATCGAATGTTGTTCTAAATTTTCCAATAGGTCCAGATAATAATTTAATACTTAAATTGGAAAGCGTGTAACTTAACCTATTTAAAAACTTTGGTAAAGGCAAACCACTAAATGATGGATTTGCAAATTGAGTTGTTGGTTCAACAATTGGTAAAACAGAAGCACGTATCATTTTCTCTGGAAATTGGTCGGCAAAACTATCAGCTAATGTTTTAACGTGAAATAAAACTAAATCGCTTTCTTTAGCTAATTTATAAAATTCAATTAGCGAATTTGTGATTAATGGATAAATCCAAGTATGTAGATTTCGTCTAATGGCAAAAGGATTTCCTTTCATCATTTTCTTACCCTCATCAGAGTCTAATATGGCTTGAAAATCAGCTTCAACAGGAATAAAGTTTATACCGTACGATAAGACTAAACTCTCAAAATTTTTTGCTGTTGAAAGAGTTACTTGGTGACCACGTTGCTGTAATGCTTGTCCTAAAACTGCATAAGGTTGAATATCTCCTCTAGTTCCAAGTGCCAATAATGCTATTTTCATTAATTTACTTTTTAATACATACAAATTTAAATCACACTTAGTATATTTCATTTGACATAAATCAAAATCAATATTTAGGGTTACGTATTCGACTTAGTGTTTCTAAAGTAATTCCTAAATATGAGGCGATATGAGTAAGAGGTACTCTTTGCGTTATGTCGGGTCTAGTTTTTAAAAGATTATGGTACTTCTGTAAAGCAGTTTCAAATTGAAGAGAAACAATACGATGTTGTTGTTGAAGCATTGTTTTGATAATAACCATTTTATTTAATCTATCAAAATCAATATATTTTTCGGACAAAAAACTTACATTATCTCTCGAAATTTCCAATAAAACACTTTCCTCTAAAACTTCAATATAGTGCGGGCTTGGAATATCCATGAAAAAGCTATTAATTGAACAAATAAAATCATTTTCAAAAGCAAACCAGTCAGTCACATCTTTTCCATCTTTCAAATAATATGCTCTAGCAACACCTTTAGCAATGAAATAAGATTTATCAGCATAATCTCCTTCATTTACAATTATTGTATCTTTATCACTAATAAATAAAACTTTCGAAGATTTAATTAGTTCAGTTTTACATGCTTCAGTAAGTGGTATATAATGCGTTTCTATATTTTGTAAGATTTGTTCATTAGTCATAGTTTTAGAAAGCGGATGGGAAGAGTTTAGTATAGCGTTAGATTAACTTTTTTCTTTATCAATAATTCTAGCTCTAAGTCGGCTAAGAGACTGTGGTTTGATACCTAAAAAACTAGCCAATTGATGTTGCGGAACTCGTTGTACTAAATCGGGTCTTTTTTGGATTAAATCTAGGTAGCGTTGTTCAGGTGATGAGGTTTTAAAAGCATCAAAATCGATTTGTTTTTTAGCCAATAATTCTTCCGATAATTTTCGACACATAATTTCAAACTTCGGGAATTTATGATTCATTTCAGCTTCCATTTCAGCATTAGTTACCGTAAGTATGGAGTCCTCAACACAACTTACAAAATAGTCAGACGGTGTTTTTGTAATTACACTAGGAGGTGTTACGCCTTCCATTTCGGTATAAAAACCAGTTGTTTTTTCTTCTCCATCAATGATGTAATAGGTACGAATACACCCTTTTAAAACGAAGTAAGTTTCATTTGATTTGTC
The DNA here is from genome assembly GCA_030053945.1 of Limnohabitans sp. Taxonomy (GTDB): domain Bacteria; phylum Bacteroidota; class Bacteroidia; order Flavobacteriales; family Flavobacteriaceae; genus Flavobacterium. Next base: position 53,431 of record JASGCW010000007.1, on the reverse strand, counting down.
TCCTTCTTTCAGTAAAGTAGTTCCTTTTTTAACCGTCTGAAATAAATTTAATGAAAGCAATGCATTTTTTTCCTCTTCTGTCAGTATTATATATTTGGATATAAAGTCTAATAAGATGTTTTGCATAATTCTTATTTTGATTGATGATTGATTACAAAGTTAATGTATTTCATCTAAATTTCTCATTAGCCTCAAACGAAGATATTATCGAGTCGGTAGAAAAATATATAAAAATTTAAAAATGTTTCTACAGACTCGAAATGGAAATTGAAAAGGATTATATCTCTACAGGAAATGGATCATTAAAATGTTTTTTATTCTCAAATAACGTATGCTCGTTTTCTTGTAAAAGACATTTTTTTAAATCGGTTATCATTTTTTCTTTATCGATGTTTTGCCCAATAAAAACGAGTTCATTCATTCGATCTCCCCATTTTTTATCCCACTTTTCCTCTATAAATTGTTGATTATCTATAAATGATTGGTATTGTATTCGTTCATTAAGTGACATACTTGTCCACCAAACACCAGCTCTTTCCAGACGAGAAGAACCACCAGCTTGGCTAAAATTTAAAGCATCATCTGGTCTTGAAGCCAACCAAAATAAACCTTTAGCTCTTATTACTCCAGTTGGATAATCTTCATTTAGATAGTTCCATAATCGTTCTGGATGAAATGGCGATTGATCTCTAAAAACAAAAGAGGATATGCCATATTCTTCTGTTTCTGGAGAATGATGTTCGTTTTCTAGTTCTTTTTGCCAGCCCGCAGAAAGTTGCGCTTCTTCAAAATCGAATAATTTTGTATTCAAAATTTCTTTAGGATCGACTTTGCTAAATGTTGAATTTACAATTTTTGCGGATGGATTAAGTTTTTGAATGGCTGCCTTTAGTACTCCTAATGTATATTGATCCACTAAATCAGTTTTATTGAGTATGATTACGTTAGCAAATTCAATTTGATCTGTAAGTAAATTGACAATCGTTCTATAATCACCTTCAATATCTGTTAATTCTCTATCTAATAATAATTCATTTGTGCCAAAGTCTTTAAAAAAATTAAAACAATCAACCACTGTTACCATTGTATCTATGTAACTAAATTGAGAAAGATCTATGCCTTTTTCTTCGTCAATAAAGCTAAAGGTTTGTGCAACGGGTACAGGTTCACTAATTCCAGTACTTTCAATAAGTAAGTAATCAAATTTGTCTTCACGAGCTAATTTTTCGACCTCGATCATCAAATCTTCTCGTAATGTGCAACAAATGCAACCATTACTCATTTCAACCAGCTTTTCTTCGGTGCGAGAAAGTACATTCTGTTCGTTAACCAATCTTGCATCTACATTTATTTCACTCATATCGTTAACGATAACAGCTACTCGTAAACCTTCTTTATTATGTAAGATATGGTTTAATAATGTTGTTTTACCAGCTCCAAGAAAGCCACTTAGAACAGTAACAGGTAATTTCTTAGTCATATTAGATGTTTATTTTGTAATTATTTGCAAGGAATTTGTGTTGCCAAATATTTTACTCTGTTATCAATTTTTTTATAATCAATTAGATTGGGATTATAAACTATAGAAACCTCTTTCGTATTCAAATTGAGTATAGATTGTTTGATTCCTTTTTCACTAAGTAATCCAGCTTCAATTACATTTTGGCAATTTTCACAACGAGCTTTCGGAATTTTATAAATTACTAGAGCATCTTCTTTTTCTTTATTTATTTTTCTAGTTTCTTCTGTTTTTTTATTACAGGATATAAATGAAATTGTTATAACTAAAGTTGTAATAATTTTTTTCATAGGTTTACATTTTTTTTTGAATTAAGTACCTCGTTTTAATTATTAGTGCTTGTGTGCGTAAATTGCTATTTTATAGGGTTTTAATTCAATTATTATTTAATTAAAAGTAAATTATTCAGTATTGCATTTTTTACAAATTCTTATATTATTTATGTGACCAATTATAATCAAAAACCCAAAAAAGTATTCAAAATAATGTAGAAATTCAAACTCTTCTTTGAGCAAATTTGAAAATACAAATCCCCAAAAGGAAGTCCAAAGGAAACTGCTGTTTTTTATATGTTTATTATTTTTAGTTGTTTTATATATGGCAATAAAGGCTATTATTAAAAAAATATAAGTAATAAATGGGGTGCTAAAATACCCAAATCCTAATGCTATCAAAAGGGGAGTAGCTATGCAATGAACTAAGCAAAGTGTTGAACTTATAATGCCAATGCTATCTGTATAAATACTTTTATTATATTTCACTTCTTTTCATTATATTTTAATGCAACAATGTTGCAAATATAATTATTATCTTTGCATATGCAATATTGTTGCATTATATCTTTCGCTAATTTTATGAAACAATCGAGAAATACAATCGCTAAAACTGAGATAATTAGTTTGATAACTAAATCTGATGTAGCCTTATCACACTCGGAAATTCAATTCATGTTAGATGGATTGTGTGACAGAGTAACTATTTATAGGGTATTGGATAGGTTAGTTGAAGAAGGATACGTTCACAAAGTAACTACTATAGATGGAGTAGTTAAGTATGCAAGTTGTAATAGTTGCAGCGCAAACCATAATCATAGTCATATTCATTTTAGCTGTAAGAAGTGTAAAGCCGTTACTTGTATTGTAGATGTTCAACCAAGTTTTTCTTTGCCAAGTAATTATAAGATAAGTGAAGTAAATTTCATTATTTCAGGGTTATGCCCTGAATGCTCTTAAAGAATTTTTAGATATCTTCAATATTATAAATAATTCTGAAAATTATTCTTAACTGGTTTATTTATAAAAAAGACTTATTATTTTGTGAATCATATTCATCCAAACTTTTTTCAAAACGCCAATAGGATACTTTTTCGATACGCATCATTCTTTTAGCCAACTCTGGATTATAATTGCATCTCGATTCTTGAAAACCTATCCAGTTTGGAAAATACCGTTTTGCCATAATAAAAATGCGTTTATTAAACCTAGCCGATTTAAATTGACCCAAATCATAACTTTCACCTGCAATTAGTTTCATTCTATGGGCTAAGACGCTTTTAAAAGCATTTCCTAATTGATAATTTGCTTCTAGTAATCCTTCATCTTCCCAAAGAAATGTTCCTGAAAAAAATTCATATTCCATTTTTGGATTTACAATTTCAGATGTAGTGGGTAAAGAATTTCTGTATTTGAGAAATAGTCCCCAAATCCATATTTTATAAAAGAAATTTACTATTGAATTTATCAAATTCGCTCTTTTTTTTGATTAATCTTAATGGTCAAACAAAGTTATTAATATATTGTTTTAAAATTAAACCATTTCCTTATTTCTTTATCAATAGTTCTCTTATCTAGTTTTTTAGCTAAATCACCTTTATTAAATTTTTCTCTGTATTGTTCCATTAGTTTACTACAATCTTTAATTGCAGCAATTTTTCCATTTTTTACTTCTAATTCTAAAGTAATTTTATACAAACTTTCATCATAGAATCGATATTTAAGAGCGTCTATGTAATCATTGCCTACTAGTACAAAACCAGAAAGAGGGGCAACTAAATTTAAATTCTTATACTCATAGAAAGTAGTTTTTGAATCGAAATCTGTTTTTGAAAAATTACTAGGACTACAACCATTTATTACTTTTATATCTTGATTCATTGATGCGTTAACATAAAGTTTATCCAAAACAAAATCTAAATCCTCATTTACTTTATAAACACTACAGTAACCACTCATTAGCATCGAGCCATAATAAATGGGTTTGATTCCAAAATCTTGCGGAGTAAACAATTTAGTTTCAGTACATCTTATAAAAGTGTATGATTCGTCTTTTATAATGACTTTATCTTTGATATTATATGACATTTATTCTACTATATAATTTTTTTAGCATAATGTAGGGTTTATACTTTTGTTAGTTGAATAAATTCTGAATGGTTACTTAGATTTTGAAGTTCATAATAGTGTTTAGCATCTTCTTTTAATTCGGGTTCTAAATTGAAGGTTTGTTTTAAAAATTGAAAACATTCATCTGTTTTTCCTTGTAGATTTTTCATTATGGCTATTTGATAATAATTCCAAGAAAAGGGGTGAAGTTTATTCAAAGTGTTGTATAAATTTATAGCATCTTCAAACTTACCCATTCCCTTCAAATATAATCCTTTGGCATAGTTAAGTTGGTATTTTGCATCTTCATTTAGTTCTTTTTCAAATATCTCAAATTCTTGTAAAGCATCTTCTATAGGAAGTACAGCGAATGTACTTAATAATAATTGTGTTGAAATTTGTTCTGTATAGTAATTTTTAAATAATTTTTTTGCCGAAGCTTTTGCATTATCAATTTCCTTTTGCCCTAAATAATATTGAATTATATAAATTAAAGCATTTGGATTTTCTGAATCCTTGCTAAGAATTTCTTTAATTATACTAATGAATTCCGCTTCTGTGATTTTGTTTTCCGTTAGTAAATCAAACAAAATATCTACTTTATTATTTAAAATTTGTGGATGATTAGGTTCAATTTCAAGGGCTTTGTTAATGAAATATAGCGCTTTATCATTGTCGTTTTGTAAGGAATATAGCTTGCCTTTATTAGCATAAGCTAAGGTAGCCTTTTCATCAAGTTCTATTGCTTTGTCAAATAATTCTAATGCATTCTCTAAATCACCTCTATCCATTTGATAGGCACCATAACCAATATATTTATCAATTTGTTCTTTATCTACATTACCTTTTTTATGTTCTGGATTTGGTTGAATTTTGATTTCTGAAATAAATCCCGAATCTAATTCGCTTTGGAAATTTTTAACCATTTCGGCTACTTTTAGAGAGAGTTTAGAAATAACTAAGTCTGCTTGTGTTATATTCAAATCTTCTTCTAAAAGTTTAAATTTTACAAATCCATAGTTGGTTAGCTCTTCTTGGTACCAATTTTCAGCTTTTACTAAAATTTGATTTTGATAGTTCTCGCTGTCAAAAAGAGTAGGAGTGATTCCAATATTTGCAGTAAATTTCTCGTTTAAGTCTTCATTGACAAAGAAAGTTACCTTATCCATTATTATTCTTACTTGATTGTTATCTAAACCTATGTTTTCAAGTTCCCTGATTGCAGGATCTCTCCTATAATTATTTTCTTTTATTTTCCACAAGGCTATAGCACAGGCCTCAGTTTGAAAATCTACCGAATTAAATGTCGAGGTGGTAATTCGGTTTGATTTTTCCTGCGAAGATAGTATTGGTTCGGTATTAGTTTTATTGTTATTTAATTCTTTTTCTGATACAGAAGAAGAGAATTTTGTTTCAGTTTTCTTTTTAAAAAAGTCAAATAGTCCCATAATGTTGTTTGTTTATTTTTTATCCAATACTAATAGTAAATGTTTTAAAGAGTATTATTTTCAGTTACAGAAATTGATTTTTGTAATAATAGGGAGTTAGGAATTGTTATGATTTCACCTTTATCTGTTTTTAAATGAACAAAAAAATAAGTCAAATCATTTACTTCGCCTTCAAAAGGGTAATCCTTATCTAATACTTTTATTGTATCACCTATTTTTAAGGGGTGATAAAAAAATAACAAGATACTTGATGTGATATTTGATAGTAAAGACCATTGTGCAAAAAAAGCAATACCTAAAGCTGTTAAAAGTGTTCCTGCAAAAACAGCAATTTCATTTTGGTTTAGCCCCCAAATTGCTGATAATAAAACTAATGATGTTATAAATGATAACAAATGAATGGCTTTAATTATCATTTTTCTTCTACCTCTTTGAAGAGGAGTTTGTTTTAAAGTATTATTAACAAATATATTTGTTATGTACCTAATTGCAAGGTAACTTACAAGGACTAAAGTTGTTTCTACAATTTGAATTTTGTAAAGTTCCATTTTTATTTTTTTACGAATGAGAAATTATGCTTTACTTCTCTAGATTTTAAACAAAAATAAAAGTATATTTTATAGCTTTTAAACAGATAAATACATTTTAATAGTGTTTTAACATATGGAAATCTAACTAGTTAATTTTGTTTATACCAATTCACTATTTTAGAAATAACTAAAGTTTCATCACCATCTTCTTTAGAAGCTGCTTTAAAATCATTGTAGAAGCTTTTATAGATAACTTTATTATTCATCACTTTAAGGGCAATAGGGAATTTTTTAATTGTTCATAATTAATAAAACGATGAATTTTATCTGTATCATATATAGATTTTACTTTTCCTCCTGCTAATTCCACACAAATGATATCTGCATTAAGTGTATGTATTACTTTATGATTTAATTTTTGAAAATCTCGTTTGTTTGTGCTTATATATAATGATTTTCCTTCAAGTGTTTTCTTGAAATCATTGTGCTTTTTTTTACTTATTTTTTCTACTACAAATCCATAGATAAATAGAATTGCAATGAGCAGTATGATGATGCCTAAGATTTTAAAAAGTATCAACATAATTCATTTAATAAATCTAAAAAACTTTCAGGTGGAATTATAATTAATCTTCCATCTTCTATTTTGTATGGAATTTCAGTAAAAACACCGTTGTTATACCAAAACACTTTATTGCTTAATGAACCTGGACCTTCAATATTCATATTGTAAATTGCGGGTAAAATCCCGTTCATTGCTTTTACAACTTCAAGATTTTCGATGGGATAAATAATCGCCGTATGACGGTGTGGAATGCCTATTAATAAACCTTTACTTCCTGATAGTTCTTTGTGATTTTCTAAATCATAAACTATATTAGGGGTAAAGAAATGATCGGCATTTGCAAACCAGATATCAAAGAATCCAAATTTTTCTTTGGTTATTGTTTGAGGATAATTTTCTTTTATATTTTGTATTCCAATTTCAAACAGTTCATTTTCAGTTTTTCCCCATTTTTTTAGCTGATCAGGACTTATATTAGTAATGCTATACGGAAGATCAAAAACAATCATAGCATAAATATCGCCTTCAAATTTTCTTCCTATAGCAAATTCTTCACCTATATAATCTACATAGTCTTTATTGTATAATCGGACCGCAATATATTTTTTTACATCTTCAAATTTGTTTGCAATTAGATCAAATTCTTCTGCAAATTTATTTGCTTCTATTAATAAATTAAAATGGTCACAAATAATTTCTTTATAATCTTTAGGTTTATTTTGTTTGCAATTTTGCGCAACATTATTTAGTCCTAAATTGTTTAACCCAAATTCATTATCTACTAAAGTTATTATCCCATCAGCTATTTCAAAAGGAATATCTAATTTGCTAAAATATTGTTCAATTTCATAAATGAATGTTATGTATTCTGAATGATTAAAAAATGAAGCCCAACTAGGAACTTCTTCATTATTGTTTTTCCTATTAAAAAATGAAAACATATGTTTTGTAACAGTTTTAGAAATGGGTATTCTTTACGATAATTTTTTAAGTTTTCGTAAATTATTCAAATATACCTAAAATTGTTTTTACAAAAGAAATATGTCGTTTTCTAGTACTAAAATAATTATTGAAACATAGTGAAATGTAAATTGAAAAGAATGAATTTTTTATAGTCAAAATTTTCAGTTTATACTTTGTCATCATAATTAAAAAAGTCTATGAGCTTTTATAGCAAAGGTTTCTTGACATAAAATAAATAACATAATAATGAATATAAAAAGGCCTAGTAAGGCAAAAAAATGTTTTATTGTTATTTTTTGAATAGGATGTTTTTGTTTAGTATCACAAATTTCTCCTGGACAATATTGTGCCTTATCTTTTTTGATTAAACCATATAACTTGCATCCGAAGCAAATTCCAAAAGATGATTCAGAAAACATCAATAGCAAGCATATTAGACAAGCTATTCCTGTAATAGGACTAAAAGCATTCATAATAACTAAAAGGAAAAACATAATTGTTGAAATCGTAAAACCAATATACCAAGCAAACTTTTTTTGTCCTGCGCCAACAAACTCGGGGTTTTGATTTCTTACAATTAATCTCCCTATAATCAACAGCGGAGCATATCTAGGATTAATAAATAAACGAGTAAAGAATTCTAAAACAAAAATAGAAAGCACATATTTGACAGGGACAAAATTTCCGTTACTCAAAATTAAAATTAAAGAAATAAATGCCATAAGAAACATTATGCCTGCTGTAGCTCTTATTTCACGATTGTTAAATACGGTTATTGTATAACCATCTACTTTTTCTCCAAATTGATTGTTTAGCATAGGTATGAAATTTTATATATTATAGGTTAGATTGCAATAAATTGAGGCTGGTAGTTATATTATTTATATACTTGTGTTTACTATTTTAAATTACTTACAAAATTGTAATAAATTAGCATTTGAATCACTTGACTTTTGTTAAGAAAACTTATTCTGAAAGCAAATTTTACCAATCATTTTTTAAGATATTTTAAAAGCCACTTATCCATTTCTTCAATATCAGGAATGGGAGTATGACCCTCTTTGTTCTTTATATTCAATTTTGAATCAACACCATTAGTTTGCAGTTTGAGATACATATTATTCTCTTGTCTTAAAGGCATAAAAGGATCATCATTAGAACAGTAAATTAAAAAAGGGGCATCTTCTTTATCTACATATGATATAGGTGATGCAGCTGCATATTTATCAGTCAAAACATACTCCCCATTTTCTATCTTTGGTAATTCCCCTATGTAGTTTAAAAGTACTTTAGAAACAACAGTATTATGAATAGTAGTATCTTCTTTTTTATTGAAATCGGCTAAATCAAAGCGAGCAGCTAGGGCAATTACTGATTGTACTCTTGAACTCACAGAATCTATCTCGTTAAGGTTTGCTTTATTATCTAAATCTGTAACTCCTAACATTGCGCATAATGTTCCTCCTGAAGAATAGCCAAATGCTCCAATATTAGCTGGATCTATGCCATATTTTTTTGCATTGAACCTCACAAAACGAACGGCTCTTTGACAATCTGAAATAATATCTTGGTAGTGAAATTGAGGTGCAAAACGATGATTTATAACAAATAGTGTATATCCTTTTTCAACCAAATTCTTCCCGTATTTACCAAAATAGGTTGTGTCTTTCGCAAAATTTCTAGTAAGTGCTGTAGGACTATATTCAGGAGCATAGGCATAACCAAAAGCACCTCCATCAATCGCAATTATTCCTATATTATTTGATTTTTCCGGTTTATAAACATCCATTGTCAATGAAATTCCAGATACCCTTCTGTAACTAACATTTTCTATTTTTGTTACTTTATTAGCTGAAGATACCTCATTATACCAATTTCTAGTTCTAACCTCAATATTGTTATTTTTTGTATTTATTATGTTACCAAAAGCAAGTATATCAGTAAATCCATTTTTGTTTCTATAGTGATATGGGTAAATAATTTTTGGTTTGAATTCAAGTACTGCACTTGCTGCTTGTTGTATTGTCATAGTAAAAGGTTCATTCATACAAACAAATGCCACATCAATATTTTTTAGAGTTCTCATTTCAGGAATATCATCAGTATCTCCTGAAATATATATGCGTTTACCTCCCAATTCTATAATGTAACCATTACCTTCACCTTTTTTATGTCTTGAATTGCTATCCTGCGGTAAATCATACATTGGAACTGCTGTTATTGATATATCAGAAGTCGTAAAAGTCTTGTTATTATTAAGCACAACTTCTTTGTTCTTCCATTTAATTGGGAGTAAATCAGCGACAGCTTGTGGTACAATTAATTTTGCTTTTATCAAGTCAAGTTCATTTAAAGTATTGATATCCATATGATCTTGATGGATATGGGTAATCAATATGAAATCAGGTTTAGGTAAGCCATTATAAGCCCATTTTCCATTATATGGATCTATGTAAATTGTTTTTTGTTTCCATTTCAAAACCATTGCGCCGTGAAATATTGGTTGAATAATCAAATCTCCTTTATAAGTTTTGATTGTATCAGTTTTAGGAGCTTGTGCACTATTTTTATAAGTAAAGAATAACAAGCTAAAAAAAAATAATTTGAATAAATTTTTCATAATTGTATGTGCTATTAAAATTTAATCCTATTTAATGATTGATAATAGATTTATTTATAAAACTTGAGAATTAGTCTAGCACAAAATTGGTTTAGTTTCCAGTAAAAAACACTTGACTTTTGTTAAGAAAAAAAAATCTCCTAAAAAATTTAGAAGATTTTAATATTATTTACTCACTTTTTTTCTGATTCTGCTTAAGCTTTCTGGCTTCATCCCTAAAAATGAAGCAATATATTGTAAAGGAACATTTTTAATTAAATCGGGAGATTCTTTCATTAATTTAAGGTATCGTTCTTCCCCGCTCAGCGTAGCTAATTCGAGTACTTTTTTTGATTTTTCTTCAATAATTTTTTGAAATAACTGCACTGTATATTGTTTTACAGTAGTACTATTTTCAAAAACTTTTTCCAAATCATCTCTTTTGATTCTCAAAATTTTGCATTCTGTTATACTTTGTAAACTTTCGGTTGCTGGTATTCGTTCGATTAAGCTTGAGTATGAAGACATAAAACGAGGTTCTCGGTTTATCTCAACTGTTACTTCGTCACCATTGTCATCTGTATAAAATTTTCTCATAAAACCAGATACTACAAAATTTTGAAATTCAGGTATCTCTCCTTGTTTTTGATATAAAGTATTTTTAGGAAGTTCATAATACTCAAAATAGTTATAGAAAAGTTCTTTATCTATATCCATTACTGTATAAGTATCACCAATTTTATTTCTGTAATAATTAAAAATTGCATCGTGTATCATAACTAAATAAGTATTCGCTTTTTTTTAAATGTTACAAAAAAGCAGACTATAATTTCTATGATGTTTTACTTTTTTTGTGAGTATTTTCTTGAAAGGGTATTTGAATCTTATTTTAGGAAAGACATTTCAAAGCAAGTTTTACTGTCAAATAAATTTTATCAATTTAGTTAACATCATTCAAATTTTGAAATAATTTTTCTTTTATCTTTCAACAAAATGTAAAAATCCTCAGTAGGATCATTTCGTCCATTGTACAGTACAATTTTATCTCTAAATATGTTATAAGCTGTAAAAGGAACATAAGTAGTACATTTTACTTCCAAAAGTTTACTATTATTATCATCGCTTGGTTTTATATAATAAAATTGGTTTTGACTAATAAAAATTAACATAGATTCATTATTTAAATTTATGCTATAAAAATAATCTTCAATTTCAAACAATTTCTCAAGAGGTTCATCGTGAAATTTATATTCAAAAGTAAATTTATCATTCTTCCAATAGGTTTGAATACCTATGAATTCTTCAGTCTTTATATAGATAGGTAGTGAAATTATTTCTTGAAGAAGTACTGATTTGTATGTGAATATTTGAGCAAGTAAGTCGTCAGGAATAGCTTTTAATTTAATTTCTTTCTCTTGTTCATTATAGCTCCAACGATCTATTACATTTTGGAACATTAGTTTTTTTGACAAGTCATTTTGATGAGTGATTGCATATTCAACAAGTGATAATACATTGGAAATATTAATTTTATCGGCAATGATTCGAAGTGAAATTCCAGAAGTAATACTATCAGAGTTGGAAATGGAGTCTAATCCATTTCTGAATGACCAATTAGTATTATTCTCAAATTTGTAAATATCCTTAGAATAATTATCTACATAATCCTGAATATATTCTACAAATAAAGTATCCTTAAACGTAAGTTTTGCACATAGTTTTTCAGATAATTTACCTATAATTTTAATTTTTTCAATATCAGAATAGTTGAATCCTGTCCTCAGATAAACTTTTACATTCCCGTACTTTTCATATACCGAAATATCTTTATGCGCATTAGACTTAAAAACAATTGCTATAAGAAATAGTAAGAGTAAGGCTGTTTTTTTCATAGTAAATAGGTAGTTCAATAGATATATTTTAAAAATTCTTATCTAAATTTAAATTGGACCAAAAGCTTATTTTGAAAATAAGTCATCTAGATAATAGATAATCAAGCCTAGAGTAAATAGTACGAGCTCAACTATTGATACTTTTTTAGTATCAAAACACGAGACTAATAGTCTGTCAAATGCCAATAATATTGCTAGTACAAATACAATTCCGAAAACAACTACACCACCTAAACTAGCTCCTCCTGTTAACGTTAAACAATAAGCACCAAAGGGAATTCCGAAAATAATTCCGAAAACGGCGAGTACAGCTACAAAAGTAGGTTTGTATTTTTTTAAATTCATTAGGTTTTATTTTTTAAAGGAATCTTTTTACTTATTTTTAAAACTGTGAATCTATCCGACTTTTTATTCATTTACAACTTCAAATTTATACTTCTTATTTCCACATAGCATTTTCCTTACACGTTTCTTTTTGTCTAAAGTCAGAATTGTTTGGTTAGGTTTAAATCCCTCTATAATCTCAGTTTCGTTATAAAAATTATTTTTATCAGAAGCATATTTATAATGTCCATCAAGTATTTTAAAACTTTTAACATCTGCCTTTTCTAATTTTACAATTAGCATTCCACCACTAGTTGGTCTATAATAATAAACATTATTTAGATCTTTCGCATACCATCCATCAAGCTCTTCAAAAGATAAAGGATCTATTTCTTGTGAAAAATAGCCATTAAAATAAATGACATCTGCTAAATGACCATTTACCTCTCTTTGAGCAACAGTTTTTTGATATAAATGCCCTGTCGTACTCTTGTAAAATTGATTTTTAATATGCTTGAGTTTTAGACTATCTTTTAACTCAAATTGTACCAAACAATTATCCCCTCTTGAATGATTAACTAAAACTTGTTGAAAAATAACATTTTCTGGTACTTCCTGAAGTGCTAACTCACTTTTTCCAGTAACATTTTTTTCAATTTTGTTGTTACAACTAGTAAAATAAAAAATTAGGGGTACTAAGAAAAGTAATTCAAATTTATGCTTCATATAAGATGTTTTTATTACTAAACTTCAAATCTGCAGAATCTCTTTGTTTTAAAGTTAATTGAAACTAGAGTTGAAATAATTTTAGCTTTTTTTGGTAAAGGTGATATTAATATCAGTTTTGTCTGAGTAAAAAGTTTGTTCTATTGATTTAATATCATCTTTGCCAGCTTCAAGAAACTCATTCATCTGTTCAATTTGATGGTTGATAAATTCTTCTTTTTTTTCTTTCCAAGCTAACGAATTTAAAACTAATTCTTTTGCTATAGATAAAGAACATTCCTGATTGGTTCTAACATAGATAATGCATTCTAAAATGCTACAATTTAAAGATTTTAGTTCGGTTATTTTATTTTCTAATTCAACTCCAGAAAGTTTGTGTTCTTTTTCTGCTAATCTACGTAATTCATTTTCAGTCATATCTTATATATTTAGGTAAACTTTTTTAGAGCATTTAAGCTGTGAAGTGATTATTACACAGGTTTAATTTTTACTATTTTATTATCACGTAAAACGACTAAGTCACTGTTTTTATTTTTTTAAACTCTAAAAGTCTTTCTTAAGCTTTTTCAAGCCCTTTAAGAATTTTAGCTTTTTCTTCTATTTGAATTTCAATTATTGTCATAGTATTTTTTTATTTATACCTTAAAGGAATATTTTCTGTTACAAATCAGAAGATTTATTCAAAATAAATAAAACCTTCCTTTTCCTCTATTTCACTAACATTATAAGCTGAATAAGCTATTGAACATTTCAATCTTGAAATTTCTTGTATTTCATTGAAGTCTAACTCTTCATTACATTGGCTAAAATAGAGTCGTTCTATTAAAATGTGCCAATTTTCTGCGCCATATTTTTTTAGATCATCGAGTAAAGGTTCGAAAGTATCAGCTAAATGTTTAAATTTTTCAGAATGAGGAATGTCTTTATCTACTAGATAGGTTGCACTTCCATAGTTGTATTGTTTACCTTTAAATAGTCCAAAGTCAGCTATATCATTTGGTTCGTTTTGTTCAAAGAACTTTACTGGAATATTTTTTGGACTAAATTTGTCACCAATTATGTTAAAAGTAATTTTCCAAGACATATTCATTCATTTTTACTATGTATTTGATTTCCATAATTTTTTAAGCTATAATTTTTATTGATGCATATTTTAGTTCATATTGTTTAATACCAATTTGTATGCTTCAGGATTAACACTGAAATGTCCTCTGTAAGGAAAGTTCATAACAGCCACTAAAAAAATAGTTGTTCCAATAACAATTCCTAAACTTACTATTAATAGTTTGTGAATTTTTGCATTTTTTTCTACAAAAAAACTAAATAAAAAAATCATTAGTAGCGCTTCAGTAAAAATGACCAACCATAATTCTCTTGGTAATCCTTCCGTGATACTGTTTAAACGATTTGATCTAAGTTTAACTAAATCATTAAATTTTGATATTGCTACACTATGAATTATTTGTGACTTGATGTTTATAGGGTTGAAATTGTAAAGTTGATTCTGAAATTTTTTTAGAGGTAAATCAGCTTGTGTTGGAATAATTCCTCTTTGTTGTGAACCCCATTCTTCGTTAATTATTGTTGAAGTATAGTCTTTTAAATTAGTTTGTAATTTGTCACAAATTTCTTCGGGATAATAGTTTAAATCCTTATAAAGAGCTGAAATATTAGCTGCTTCATTATGTATAAGTTGATTACTGTCTTTGAAATATTCCCAAGTATCAACAGCTATTAACCCTAATGTTATACTATAAAAGGCACCCAGAGCGATGACAAAATAGTTTAATAAATCATTGTGTTTTTCTGTTACATTAAATTTAGAAATTAATTTTTTTTGAACATAATTTCTTATTTGTAATGATACTACAATGAAAAACAAGTTACAAAATATAAAGAATAGCCAAGAAGGCATTTCGTAAATCCAAAACATAATTTTTTTGTTAAGTTGTTTAAAATCAAGATTACGTTTTTAGACCTTGTTAAGAATATGAAAAAGATAAATAAGATAAAATGAGTACTTTTTTAAATTCAAAGCCATTTTTAATTGTCTTTTCACTTCGTTAAAAGATGAAAACTAATCTGGATTATAGCTACACAAATGCTTAGTGTAATTTGTGTAGCTTATGAAAAAGTGAAAATTATTGATTAGTATTTATAAACCTTGGTCCATAAAATAAAGGTTTAGTTAAATCTGTATATTTTTTAATTGTTTCAATTTCATCAGGATAAAGTTGAGGTATTTGTTTAACAACTTCATCAGCAATTTGTGTACGCATAATATTGAAACAAGATAATACTCTAAAATCTACCATTCCGTGTACTGCTTTTCCAAAAGAAGGCCAACTGACAGATTGTGAACCATTCCAAACCAAGTCTAAATTAGTTAACATTTCTGCAAAAGTTGTGTCAAATTGTTCGATGGCTGTTTTCATTGTGGTACCATTAGGGTCTATAGTAAGTAGTTTTTCATAACCATCAGATGGCACATATAAAGTATTAACTACTTCCGGCCATCCTATAGGATTTCCAGTGAAGAATTTAGGCTCATTTTCTTTTGTTAAAGGAATATTTTCTTCGGGGGTTTTATAATCTTTACCATAGTATAAAGCTGCAAATTTAGCATAATGAGATTCTTCATATTCGTATTCTGAACTTGTTATTAAATCTCCCTTTTCTTTTCCTTCTCCTTGTTCTAAGATTTCATCGATACCTGCACATAACATTTTTACAGGATCAAGTCCTTCTTGATAAGCAAAAGTTGTAAAACCTATATCATCACCTACTTGATTTGATGTTCCTCCTTTTTTGATTAATTCACGAACTTCATCAGCATTATCAATAATAGCTTGTTTTATTTGGTTATAAAATACTGAAATTGTAGGGTATTCTTCACCTAAATCGTTTTTGTCCAACAGATATAGCGGACATTCAATGCGCATAAAGTTTAGAATTTGGTTTTTACTTAATTGTGCTAATCCTATGTTTAAATCTGGTTCAGCACCTCCAGGTAAACCTTGAGTAGGGTATTTTACTTGGATGTTTTTAATGTTTGGAGTACCGCCTAAAGCCGCAAGCATATTACAAGCGATAGCCATATGAACCATTTCTTCCATAGCTACACTTCTTATAAGGTTATAAGCCGAATAGTTTTGAATTTCTAACGAAAACATTGCTGATAAATATAATGGCAATGTTGAAAATTCTAATTCGATAGCTGATTGTAAATTGGTTTTAATCCAAGCGATATCTCGTAGCTGTATGTTTGTATTTGTTGTCATAGTTTTATGTTTTACATCTAACAGTCTCTAAATCCTTTTAGGTTTAATTTATGTGTATTTTAATAAAGTAAAATATAAGAAGTATCCTCAATACGATAAGAAATCATTATAGTACCAGAATTTGTTTGTGTTGTTCCTAATTTTGTCCAACCTTGACAATCTGCATGAATTCTATAAATGTCTAATAAATTTGTTGTTCCGTCTAAAGTTGCTAAATATGGCTCTCCGTTTTCCCAAGGAATACTTGCTGATAATATAACTTCTAATGCATTAGGCATTTTATGCTGTAAATAACTTCCTATCTCTACTGAACCTACTGATGGATTGTCAAGTATATGGTCAATATTTACATTTAGTTTTCCTTTGTTGATTTTAAAGAAAAAGTTGGATTGTCCCAAAGTAAAAAAAGCAAAATTTTCCCATTTTGCTGCCCACTGATGGTACCATACATTCAACATATTAAGTGGAGGTACGCCTTTTTCTGGTGATTTCGAGATGACATCTAAACTGAAAATTGCTACTGTTCCTTTGCTTTTGTCATAGCCTAATACATATAATAAACCTGTTATTACTATAGGAGTAACTTCAGAAAAGCCTTGTGTAGGCCAACTGCGTTTGTTCATAAAAATATAGGGCTTGCTTAAACTATAATCTGATTTAATTTCGTAAAAAGCTAAATTGCCTTCAGTAGCTTCATAACTCATTAAATAAGGTTTATCTCCTAAAGTAAATTGATGCAAAATTGTCCAAGCTTTACCGTTCAAACCATCATAACCTTGCAATACTGGAGCAAGAGTATCACTGCTGTTAGTTAAAGAATATACATCTGTCAATAATGTTTGATTGTTAAAGGCATAAAGTAAATGTTGACCTTCTATTTCAGTGGCTACCATAGCTGTATAACCCGAAGGTAGGGAGTTATTTGACTTAACATTTTGAAGATTAACATCGAGTACATTGGGTACAATTGAAAAAATTTGTTCCATAATTTATTTTGATTAGTTTGGTTTATTTTATTTTATGTATTCCACATGAATTGGAGATACTGTATTATCTGCAATGGTTATTTCAAAAAAACTTAAACGAGCTGCATTATCTTTTCCTTTTAGTTCCAATAATTGAAAACCGTGATTGTACCATAAACTATCGCCTACTTGTGACATTCCAAGTTTTAAATTCTCATCGAGTAGGGGAACGGGGTAATTTACTTGATATGGATTTTCGGTGTTTTCGACAGGTAAGGCACTGTGTCCTGCACAACGACCTTTAGGCAGATTTTTATAGGTATTCGCAAAATCGGTATCGGTTGGCCAATCTTCTGGACGGTAATTATCTTTGAAGATTTCTAAATTATGCTCGTGGCCCCACAACCACAATGGAACTTTGTCTCCTAGAAAACTTCCAAATTGCTTCCATAAAGCAGTATTCACCCAAGGACGATTAGGATCATTTGAATTTACACTTCCGTCCGATTTTTTTTCTTGAGCTACACCACAAGTATTATTTGCCGAGTACAACTGATGATGTGACAATAGAATTGTTTTTCCGCTAAACGAATTTAGTTTATCAGTATGCCATTCTTGTTCATCAGTTCTAATGGTTATCATTGCAACATTTGAAGTCGTATCTTTAGCTTTCTCTTGTGTTTCGGGGAAGTACGGATTATAATCTTTTGGCCAATGTGCATCAGAGTTGGCAGGAGGATTGTCTACTTGGTCAATATGTAAAAGTTTTAATGTATTGGCATTGGCACCTTTTTCTACATTCATATAATGACCGTTATAGCCTGTATCCATTCCTAGAAATTGCCAACTTTCATCTTCTGTCTTTAAACAAAAATAACTTGTTTGTTGGCGTTGTTCTTCTGTGTTAACAAGAACATTAGAATCTAGAGCTTTTAATAATGAAACATTTCCTGTAAAATACTCGTGGTTACCTGGAATAGTGTAAAAAGGAACTTCGCAATTCTCTTTTTGGAGTACTTCTTTGACCATTTTTACTAACCGTTGTTGGGTTTCTTCCTCGGTTCCTGAATAATAAATATCGCCTAAATGTAAAAAAACATCAGGCTTGAATTTACAAGCAGCAGCAAGTACTGCTTTTGCTTCTTCAGTTCCAGTGCCAATATCTCCTACAATTGCAATGCGAGCATTGGAAGGAATTTTCCATTGAACGACACCATAATTTATATCACCATTACCACCAGAACTATCTTTCCATGAACGATATTGTGGAACTGCTCCTTTGTGGTGTGGATAATCCCAATAGTATTTGTAATATTCTATAAACATTTGTTGCCAAAGAGGGTTTCCAAATTTATATTCGGCAATTTCAGCTTCGAGTTCTTTTTCTTTTATTTCATTCGAATCAATTTTAGCATGTGCTTTTATATGATACAAATGCGATAAATAAGTATTTACTTTTTCCTCATCATCAGAATCTTTTCCTGGATCCTGTGGAGTTTGATTGGCTTCAACTAAGTTGCAATAGTTGTTAGTTGCTTTAAACAGAGCATCTACTTCATCTGAACTAAAAGCACCTAAATGTGTTTTATTTTTTGATTGTGCCAAAACTTTAGCCACACTCGATTTCCATAATGCAAGAAGCGGATTGGTTATATTACTCATAGGCCAACTTTTTTGGGTTTAGTAAATCGTGGTCTGTTTAACTGAATATTCAACGCATAATTTTCTTCTTTCGAATAATCAATGCCAGCCCAATTAGACCATAAAGTGGTTTTCATTTCAAAGTTTTGAAGTACTGTATTTAATTGAACTGTAAGTTGACTTTCAAAGTCTTGTACGATACCTGTCCAGTCCATTTTTTCATTAGTACTGTGAATCCAAACTACTAAATAATCATTTCCATTGCAAACTAAAGCTGCATCTATTGTCGGAATTTTTGCAGTTTGCAGTTGAGTAACCCAATTAAAAATAAGCTGTGTAAAATCACCTGTAGAAATAGTATCGGGACGTGCAGCAACCAAATGTTTTACACTTCCCAACATCCAATCGGCTTTGTTTTTAAATAAGAAATAAGGCTGTTCGATTTGAATATCGGTTACTTTTTTTGGAAATAGCGTTGGTACTTCAGGCAAATGACTGCGAGACATATCATACACGTCGCCATGAAGGTTTTGATAAGCACGTACAGCAACCGTTTCATTAGCCTCGTCATGTGACTCAGGTGTTGCCCAAAACATTAATGCCGTTTGATCTGGGACAGCATTTGGTTTATTAGTTTGCGGAATAAGCGTAGGTAAATAAGCTCTTAATCCTACATTAGGTTGTAAAAGTGCGCAAGAAGGAACAAAAACACTTCCCAGAAAATTATAAAATTTTTCAAAATCGGAAGAACTTTTAAATCCTCTCCATACATACACTGAATTTGGTAATACTGGATATGTAGTTGTTTTTTTCATTTGTTTGTTTTATTATCACTATACACTTGACAGGTTTCTAAAACCTGTCAAGTGTATAAGATTTACTTTATTTCTTCATTTCGTTCAAACTGCATATTAAAGCTACTCCCTGCTTGAACGTCCATTCCTGACCAAATGTCATAAATATCAATTGGTAAAAATGTTGGTGCTGGAGCAAAAACTGCTTTCCAACCAGTTAAATAATCTGTTAGTAATTTTATTCCCGAAGTAGGATTTTGCGTTCCTGGAGCTGCTGGGCTTAATTCCCAATAGACGATATACTCATCTCCAATACAAGCTATGGCTGCATCGAGTTGAGGTGTTAGTGCCTGAATTTGAATAAGAATATTTGCGATACCCTTTTTAAAATCTTCAATTTCAATATTTCTAGGACGTTCAGCTACTAAGTGTTTAATGTTTCCAGTCATCCAGTCGGCAGGTTTATCAAAAAGAAAAACAGGTTGATCAACTTGGAGTGTTGTATTTTTATCGAATTCAACTGGAAAATCAGCACGACTTAATGGTTGTCCTGAAGTTACATAACAGCCATTGTGAGTAAGCGTATAAGTACGCACAGATAAACGAGAAAAGCCGTTCCAATACGTTTCTACAGATTGCCAAAACAAAACGGCTGTTTCGTCTGGCACATAATCAGGCTTTCCTTCTAATCCTGCTGGAACTGATGGGGTATAAGAATGTAAACCAGCATCAATTTGAAATTTAACTGTAGCAGGAACGAATACAGTTCCCAGTTTTGAAAAGAATTGATCTAATGGTAGAGAAGGTAATCTAAAACCTCTCCATACTCGCACAGCGTTTGGAGCGGTTAGTACTTTATTTATTGATTCCATTGAGTTAGTTTGTTTGATAGAGAGGATGCTTGAAAAGCTCGTAATCTTGTCATTTCGACCAGCGAGAGAAATCACATAATATTGATAATGTGACTTCTCCTATCGTCGAAGTGACAAGCTAGACTTTTATTTACTACTTTTCAGATAGCCTCATATTAATTTTTAGTTTGTACTTCCGTTTTGAATGATATAATTAGCTACACTTTCTAAAAAGGCAGCACTTTCATTGGCTTCTGAAGGTTTTCCATATTTGCAGCCAGCAGGAAATTGCCAATATTGATTCACACAAAATTTGCAACCACCTTCCGTACGGTTTAAATAATTATTGGTATCGTCATAAGTTAATTGACCTTTATCATACATATCATTCAACACCGATGACATCATTTCGTGTGCATTGTAATAAAACGGTTCTAATGTATTGTATAAATCTGGGTAATTTTGTTTTAAATTGGCTCTACTTTGTTCGTAAGTATCATTTTGTAATTGAATTTCACGATATGCATATTTGTTTTTTGTGTCTTCTTGTAAAATGGTAAATCCATTTGCAATAGTTATAGCATCTGAAAAATTTGGTAGTTGAGAAAGTGTGTCAAATTCTGTTCTACTCATTCGATATTGTGGTAAGAAATTTGTATTAAAAGAGAAATGTGGCGTAATGACTAAACGTGTTTTGCATTGAAACTGTTTGCCATCGACTGTGAAATCAAAATTAATATAAACTGGATTATCAAGTTTTGTTGTTTCGCTTAATAAAGTATAAGATTGATCTTTTGGATGATCTGAAATTTTACCTTGATCCACAAAATTTCCGTATGCTTTTTTAAACATATTCCAACTAGATTCGCTTACAATGTAAAGAATAGCAGGTTTTGTTTGTACAAATTGCTTTATTGCCCAAGCATTTTTTGTAACACAATTATTTACGACTAATTCCATTTGGTTTCCTAAAAAGCCTTCTGTCCAATGTGGCGAAGCACATGCTACCATATCAAGTTGCGATACATCTTCGCCTATAGCCAAGTTGGCACCTGTGTGTCCTTTTGAAATTAAATAGTCTTGAAATGATTTAAGAGTTGGTACAAATTGCATATAATACCCTTGAGTTGCTTGGTAAATTTCTGTAGTAATACCTTCAGGAACTGCTAGTTTTCCAGCTAATACGTCACCAGCTTTAAAAGCATTAGTAGGTTCAAAAGTATCATAAAGAAGCATATACGGAAAATCACCAATTTTTCCAGGAACAGTATAAGAAGTATCACTTGCATGACCTTTATAGCGAACATTGAATGTCCAAGAAGGATTTTCATCCGGTCTAGAAACCGATGTAATTTCACCATCTTCTGTAGCGATAATTCTGTCTTCTTCTAAAATATATTTTTTAATAAAATCAAAGCTTAATTTTTCTTGATATACAGAACGATAACGGTAATACCAAGCGTATTTAGTCCATTCGTTTGTATTATCATCTGAAGAAAAATTAGGATATGCCCAAGCAGCTCCGTTTTGTCCAGGTGCAAAAGCAGTTAAATTAGGATTGATTCCTATGGTCATAATTGGAGCTTTTCTACAACCATCTGATACTTCTGGGTTAGGGAAGGAGGTAGGTCTTGTTTTTCCTAATACCCATGGACTTTCTTTAACATTAGGGTTTGAAGGTGCTTCGTAAGGTGTGTTTACTGAGAAATCAAAAGCTGTATAAGGGCCATAGGTCTGTTCAGATTTTTTATCAGGCCAAAAGAAACTACAAGTTCCACAAGAACGAACTTGATATGCTAGTTTAATTTCAAGTGGATCTTCTTCATTTGGTGAATTTGTTAAACGTTTTGGATTATATTGTGAACTTCCTTCACTAACTATAGTTGACCAAGTTGCTAAAGCCCCATTAAAGCTTGTATATAATCCAAAGTTTTGATATATAAGCCCTGACCAATCAGCACGAATATTTTCAGGAATTGTTTCTCCCGATTTTGTCTTGTAAGGAACAATTGGATCAGAAATGTTTCTAATACAAGCCACTTTTACGCCCATTTTGTTGGCTTCTCTAACAATTATAGCGTCATCCATTTCAAGAAAAGCAAATGCTGCAGCACTATCACCTTCGGCTATATAATAGAAATCGGTTGTAAGTAAAGGCGCATCTTTACAATTTAAAATTTTTGGACTTTCTAAAGATTTTTGGTCTAAACCTTCGTTAATTAAATCATTTAAAGTGATGTCGTCCATTGAACTATCGCCTGAATGTTTTTCTTTAAGCTGGTTGTATAAATCTTGTAACTTATCTAAAGTAGCTACATTACTCAAAGGAAAAAGTAAATTATTTTGAACCTCTTCGGTCTTTTTTGTACTTGGATACCAATTTGGGCAACGGAAAGCTGCACCATTATCTTTATCTCCAGTATTTTGAGGACGTTGTAATTCTAAAGTGGCTGTATTGGTTATAACCGAATCGCCCAATGCTTGTGTAAGTCTTGCTCCTCCAGCTGTTCCTATGGTGTAGATACGGTCAGCTTGTGTATCTTCTAATATGCAACGCACCATTGCTGATAGTCCATCTATCCAAGGTGAATGAGCTAGGTGAGAGTTTGACTTGAAAAGTAAAACTCTCCAAGGACGATTACTTTGGTCTTT
Source organism: Limnohabitans sp. (assembly GCA_030053945.1). Classification (GTDB taxonomy): domain Bacteria; phylum Bacteroidota; class Bacteroidia; order Flavobacteriales; family Flavobacteriaceae; genus Flavobacterium. The sequence continues at coordinate 30,300 of JASGCW010000007.1, read as the reverse complement.
AATTTCAACCAATTGAAAGTTTCCCCATAAGGTACCTGATTGTTTATCTGCTACATAATTTTCACTACCTCTAGTATATAAATGCCAGTCTTTTCGCCAACTTTTATCATTTTCAGAGGGGGATTGACTGTTTAGAAAGACATGGTCTAGAGCTTGCCACTCGGCACTTGTCCAAGTGATAACTACCCAATCGGCTTGTGGAAGAGGATCGTTAGCACTTCGGTTGCCAATTTCAATTTTTTTAGGAGCTTCACAACTCACTTTTGACCAATCAATAATAGGTAATCCTAGTTTTTCTTCATAATTAGAAGTATTTACATCACTCTTACGATTGATTGTCGTATACGATATATCTTCAATAATTAGGTTGGTTGTTTGCATTATATTTTGTTTTTTGGTTTGGTTACTTGGTAGTGTTTATGGTTTTATTCTTAATAGTTTATAATAATATTTTTAAGTCATAAACCATAAAAATTTAGTTTTAAACTTTTTCTGAGCTTAGAATGTCAAATAAATTTTGCCATAAATCATTGTTTATAAAAGCGACAGTTCCGCCACTTCTATTTTCTTGCGCAACAGTAAAGTTTAGATCTCCAACACATACATATTTTGGATCTTCACTTTCGGCAGAAATCGCAATTTTAGCATGATCGTTTTCTTCTGACCAGTCATAAGAAGGATTTGTGTTCATTGGTTTTAAGTTTACCGATTTCATTGCTTGTATTTCATGAGTACCACCTGCTTCTTCAGATCCAGGTTCTTTGTAGTGTTCCCAAGTTTCAACTTCTAGGCATTCATTAAGTGCTGGTCCTACAAGATCATTGTAAAAATCATCGTCACCTTCGGTATTCCAATATTTATTTTTGGCTATACAGCGAAATGATTGCCCTGCTTTTGAGGAAAAAGTAATAAAGTTAGCATAAGCGGTTTTATCACTAGTTACTTGATTTTTTAGCAATGAGCCTAAAGATTGATCATTTTCTTGAACGCCATTAGGTAACTCCGAAGCTAAGTAAACATTAGGTTGTTGTGCTACATAAAATTGACTTGCTATAGCTTTAGCCGTTGCCACATCTTTTAAAGTGATACATAAAAATGATTGTGCATTGCCCACAGCGGTATCAGGGTATGAATAAGTTGTTTGTGGAGGGAATTTTGGAGTAGAATGAACTAACCAAAAAGCAGAATCAGTTTTAGTGTTAAAAGCTAGTACACCTTTAGTATGTCCTCGACTACTATTTGTTTTATCAGTAATTGGATCTTCGTCATTATAGAAAAACCAACCAAGGTCAGGATCGTTAAGATTATTGTAAATTTGGTTTAAAGTAGTAGCAACACAACCTTTTGTAATGTCACTAATAAGATTTTCTGATAGTACAAGTTTGCTTTTTGCTGGAGAATTACTGTCAAAATAGACGTATTCTGTTCCTGTAGGTTTGCTTCCGTCGCTGGCAGTTGATTTTTTTGCTACTTTGTACAAAAACCACCAGTCCACAGCTTGCCCATTATCGTCCATAGTCGATAGGACAAACTCAGTTTGTTTGTTTGTCATATTTTTTAAATAGTTTTTTGTTTGTTTATTGGTATTGCAAAATTTTTATCCTGATTCCCCGATCATCCTTAATTTTGTAATACTTTTAATAAAAATAGTATTTTTTTTTAAAACAAAAATTAATTTAATGCTAAGTTTAAATTAATTTTTAAATGTGATTTAGTTAGCGTTACACATTTTTAGAGGAGTATTATAAACTTTTCACTAAAAATAATAAGCAAAAAACTCTCTACATAGCGAATATAAATCTCTTAATTCAAAATAGTTAGGGCTTACACTGCTCACATTTATGAAGTGTTGCTTTTTGAATAGCATCTTGGTTCTTGTCAAATGATAATACTGAGAAACAACAATTATACTTTCAAAATTTAAGCTGTCTCTTAGTTTTAATGTATTAGTGACAGTGGCAAGGGTATTGTTCCCATAATTGTCAACTATGATACAACTGTCGGGGACTTGATTTTTAAGTAAATAAGCTTTCATTTTATCCCCTTCATAGAATCCTTCTTTTCCTAATCCGCCACTGACTAAAATTTTTTTGACACGCCCAGCACGATACAGAAGTAACCCACATTCCATTCGTTTTTCAAGTCTTTCAGATAGTGTTCCGTCTTCATTCACTTTATTCCCTAAAATAACGGCTATATCAGCGTGATTATTTTTGTCGGTTAAACCATCAATAGTTATGTAAATTAAATGACCAAGAAACCAAATGGCTAAGATTGAAAAAAAATATTTTACTAGCCGTTTTTTATTTTTCATACAATTGCTAATTGCTCCCAAATGTACACAATACGATTAATTCATAAAAATTGATAAAAAAGTGTTCGTTGAAAAACAAAGTGCAGTATTTTTTATCACTAGTAAGGATTGAGTCAATCAAAATAAGGCAAATCATATTTAAAAAAATACCACAGATGAAAATTAAAAATTGGCATCCGTGGCTTTCTTTAAGAATTTTTAAACACTACTATTTGGCATATGAACTCTTTTGTCTTAATCAGGTTTTGGATAAAAATCTTTGATCGAATGTGTATAATTAGCTGTTCGTATCCTAAACACATTTTGAAAATAAGTTGGTTCTGTTGCTCCTATAGGTAAAAGCGTTAATTGTTTTTTATTACCAATCATCATATCCCAAATTCCTATTTTCTGAGAATTTATAGATACCGTAAAAAAATACAAGTAAGGACCTATCCAATTTTTATATTCCTCTTTAGTTGTTGTTTTGCTAGGATTTATTATGTCAAAATCCTTATGGTGAGCAATACAATTTTGCAATTCAATAGCGTTTAGTGGTGTTCCGTTTAAAACTGGAATAACATCCCATTGTGGATCCATAAATATCCATTTCTTCAAATCTTTCAAATAGACTTCATTAACAACGTGTCCTGCACCACTTTTTACATTATCAATGTCTTTTGTCATTAATCCTAAGGTTCTAATTTTAAGACCTAAAGAGGATAAACATTGTTTCGTAACAATTCCATATTCTACACATCTAAAACGTTTTCCTTTTTCAGCCTCTTTTAGAATAAATAAGGCATCTTGTTTTTCAGGTTTATTTTCACCATCGTGTATCCAACGACTATGCACCCAACTTTGCATTTTAATAACTTTTTCAAAATCTGTTTTAACATTTGAAATTATGGTATCTAGTTTATATTCATTTTTAAGTGTTTTTAAATTACTATCATTACTCAAATCTTCATATTCTAGTTTGTAGTTATTGCTGGTAATAGTGTCAAATTGTAGTTTTTCAACATTTTGGTCAGGGCTATCTTTGCCCATTGGAATCAATCCGAGTAAACTTGGAGAAAACCAGAATGAATAAATAATAAATCCTAAAAACACAAACAGTAATGTCCTTTTAATTTTTTTTCTCATAATACTTTTGATTAAAATTTTGATTGATGATTTATAGTTGCTTCGAACGTTTTTATCCGCTCAAATTCAACCAATATCTGTTTGTTTGATAAGTTGGTTTTTTGTTACATAGAATTCGTGAAAAAAATAGCCCTTGCAGAAAAACATAGGGCTGTTCTTTTTATTACCAGTAAGGATTAATTAAATCATAATCACTAAAAGTCAAACCTTTCGCAAGCTTAATTATCTTAATTTCTTAGTGTTTGAAAGAGTCAAGTATAATTTTAATCATTTCCCGTTTACATTCCCAAACAGAAGGAATAGGAAGGATTGGACACAGAAAAGGTCTTTCTTAGAAGCCATAAGCTTTCTTGCTTTCCAGAAAGTTTGTTTCTCGTGAGAAAGAAGCTTTCAAGATTCCCAGAAAAGTTGCCGCTCGCGAGCAATAACTTTTCTGGAAGTTTTTTTGTAAAATGCTGTTTTGTATTTATTTCTTATGTAGCGGGGAATGTTTTCTAACGATAATCTATATGCTCAAAAAATATTTACTATTTCTAACAAAGACTATTAAAACTTATGAAAAATATAGGCATCCAAAAGAAACGGTAAAACCATAGTTCCAGCTATTACTATAAAGGTATAAATATAGTCAATTTTATGTTTAGGGAATTTTCCTAGTTCTGGTTCTCTATTGAATATTTTGAAGTAGATAGTTCTTGTTATAGTATGGAGAATTAAAAATATAAATAGCATTTGTGAACCAAAATAACTAATACTTCTCATTTCATTATTTGAATTATCTTCAACCATATAGCCAATAATAATCAATGCTATTGCTACTAAAAACCAAATGAAAAGCACTTTTTTTGCATTCAGTTTTTCTATTTGAAAACCAACAATGAATAACGGGATTGAAGAAAGTATATAAAGTAAAATATCTATGTTCATTGTTTTTTTATTTCATAATCTTAAAGCTATAATATCTCTGAATTGAATTTCTACCAGAAAATCCATCATAATTACTTATTCCTCCTCAGCATATTCCTCATCACCAAAAAGTAAAAGTTTATTCGTTCGTAAATAATGGTATTGCTTCGCTGTTAGATAAATGATACTTGCTCCTTGGTCGCCTGTGTATAGTTGGTAGAATTGACTTTTTAGGTTTTCTTTTTTTACAACCGTGTCTATAAAACTAAAAAAGTTGGAATCTATCCAATCGCTGTCAATTTTAAATGATTTTTCGTAGGCTTTTTTTCCTAATTTGAATTTTAATTTGACTTTGTTTGTCGTATTATTATTGAAATTATCAGCTATGTCTGTTGGATTAAAATCATTGTGAGCTATTTTCTTGTAAGCACTTATTAATTCGGCATAAGGATCTTGGAGATTAGCTAATTCGGTATCAAAACTATATATAACATCAGGAAACACCATAAGAACATCATTTAGCGTATTATTTTCTTCTAAAGCTACTTTTTCTTTGGCATTGTCAATTTGTTCGTTTGATAAATGCGCAAGTAATCCAATCTTTTTATATTCTTCAATAGCTTGTTCAATTTTTGTAGTATTCAATGAATTTTTAAAGTTTTCATAACTAGGCATCAAAAAATCGTGACTTCTTTGAAGCGAGGTTGCTTGTTCTTTGGTCAAAGCTATTATCCCAAACGTTTTCCAATCGACTGCATTACCTTGATAGGTTTTTACTTCGTGCAATCGGTAGGGCGATTGTAGGTCGGCAAGGATTTTATTGAAGATTTTGTAATACTCTTGTTGGTCAATTTTGTTTCCAAAGTATTTATTTTTACTCGGACTGTAAAGATGGTAGCTACTTTTTTGTTTGTATTTTTTGCCATTTGATGTAAGCGTAACCACAAAATTGTAGAACTTACTATCAACATCAGAAATTGTACTATCAAGTACAATTTGAAACTCAAAATTTGTAAAAGCCAACTCAGGGAAGATGCTTGCCGTTTTTTGGTACATTCGCTCTAGGTATTGAGCGGGTTTGTCTGGAAAATCGTTTTCATTGATGATAATAGCCTTGTCACAGTAATTTAAAAAATCAATTGGATTTTGCAGTTTTCCCTGTTCAATTGCTGTCAGGAGTTTGTCATAATGGCTAGTGATAATTTGTTTGCTTTTTAGTTTATGTGCAAATAGTTTCAATTTGTCAGGGTTCATATGTTCATTAGAGGATACTTTATCTATTATTGATAACATCAATTGGAACTTATGAAAAAAAATTCCACTGTTTATTTTGTTTTGAAAATACAGAAATTCTTTTTCAGTTAGTAAATCACAGGATCTAAGTTTTGAGAGATAGGTTTGATGTTCTTTATTTATTTGTAGTTGTTGCGTTGCATTAAGCTTATCAACTTCATCAAAATCAAAGCTTGTAGTTATGGAATAAAATTGTCCTGTCAGTTTTTTAAATTCAACTTGAAAGAGTGCATACAAATATTTTGCATTGGATTTTGTCTCCATTTTATCCATAAAGGTCATAACCTTTTAAATTGTGGTAAATGACAGTTTTTTTAAGATTTTTGTCTTTTTACACCTGACAGGTTTCAAAAACCTGTCAGGTGTAACGCGCTAGTATAATTTGTTTAATTTTATTTAACTTTTAGTTTGTTTCTGCAAAATAAAAAAATCTAAAGAAAATATTTATTTCGTTGCTGCTGGATAGTTTTTTTCATTTGTTTAACTATCAGAACAGTTAGGATTTATTTAATATAGGTTTCAAATAGTTTAATTGCCTGATTTTTCAAATTATCATATTCAAAATTATCATTAAAGCCAATAAGTGGATTATAATGAGTAGCACCTTTGTTAGCACATAATAAATATTTAGGACCGCCTAATTCAGCTGAAACAGGAGAAAATTCGGTCTGAACTCTTAAAACTAACTTGTCAAATTTATCGGTTACGTAAAAAATGTGCTTATTGTAAATATCACCTTTACTTTCATTTTGGTAGCGTTCAAAAACTTTAACCGAATAACCATTCCATTTGAATTGATCAAAACAAAACATATCTTTTAAATGATCTTTCAATAAGCCTTTTTGATACGCTTCATATAATTTATCTTTAAATGGTTTCGCTTTTTCATATTCTTTTTTATGATAGTATATTTGAATAAGTTTTGAGTAACAATGATAGTCTGTAGGGTCTAGCTTAAGGACATCACCAAATGCTGATTCTGCTTTTTCATAGTTTCCATTTAAAATTTCTAAAAGTCCAATGTTAAATAAGGTGTTTGAATAAGAACTAGATGTTTTTACAATTTTTGATTTTGCTATGTAATATGCTTCTAATGCTTTGTCGTTTTGTTTTAAGTTAGAGTATATCTGCCCAATCATATTATAAGCACTGTCAGGACATCTATTTTGCTGAGTTGCTTTTTTATAATTTTCGAGTGCTAATTCATAATTTTTAAGTTCATAATAAGATAAGCCAATACCGTTGTAAAATTCTGAATCGTCAGATTTTAAATTAATCGCAGTTTGAAAACATTGTACAGCTTCATTGTGTTTACCCATATAGTTTAATGTAGATGCCTTTATGTAATGTGGTCCAGGGTCATTACGGTCTTTGTTTATGGATAAGTCCATAAATTTTATACAATTATTATCATCTTCTTTCATATAGTATGCCAAACCAATATAATAAAGAGATTTTGCAGAATAGTCTTTGGATTTTGCAGAATGTTTTTTAATTATTTCGTCATATTGATTATTGTCTGATAAATTCTTTAATTCATTAGTTATTTTGTCTTGCCCATACATTGCAAGGCTATAAATTGTCAAAATAAATGTTGTAAGTAATTTGTTCATTAAAATTAAAGCTTAAATTATGGCTAATTAAATTCGTTTTAGTTTGTTAGCGCAAAGCTAAAAATAAAATGCAATGCTTGTGTGAAGTGTAAAAATTGTTTGGGGTAATAGTGATTGTTAACTTTACACCTGACAGGTTTCAAAACCTGTCAGGTGTTGCAAACTAAAACTATTCTTGTCAAAAAAAAATTAGTAAATATCCAAACATCTGAAGAGTTATAAATTAGAGATTATTAATGATTTATTTTTTACAGTTAGCGTTTAAGTAAGTTCAAAGTTGGCTATCTCTCTTTCTTGACCATTAACTATAATAGATAGTTTTTGTGGGCCAACGTAAAACTGTCGGGTTGTTATAACTTTAAAACTTTGTTTTCGTTTAACTTCTATACTTTCATTTGCGTTTATTTGTCTTTCAGAAATTTTAAATACTTTCCTTGACAATTGTCCATTTTTTCTAAGGTAGTGAATACCATATTCAAGTCTTACTGCTTGTGCTTTTACGTCATTATTACAAAGAGAAAAAGAAAACTCTAGGTTTTCTCCAATGGCAATTGTTCTAGTATGGATTTTAAAATTTGTTACTTCCACTTTAGGATTATTGTCAAGATTAAAATAGCGGAGTATGTCTGTATTTCCTTGTTTTAATAAGGTTCTGCAACCGTGTTTAATCAGGGCATTAGTTGCTATATTTTCACTTTTCCATTGTTGAGCAATTTCTATAACGATATCAGGATTATCTTTAGAAATATCATTCAAACTGTTAGCCACACTTCGTCTAACATACTCGGAGGGGTCATTTTTAAGATTGTCTAACAAGGTTAAGATAGGTCTAGGATTTCGTTTTAATTCAGGTAATGCCATTGCCCAAGGTAAACGCGGTCTTGATCCTTCGCTGGCTAAGCGTCTAACGTGATAATTTTCGTGTAAACTCCATTGGTGCATTTGTAGTAACATTTTGTCACCGTACTTAATTATAAATGGTCTCACCGCAAATTCACAAGTGGTAAATTGAGTAACAAATTCTATGGCTTTGACAGAAGTTTCAAAGTCGTTTATTCCATAGGTTTCAATGTAATTAGCAAAAAACATAAATTCAAGACTTGATTCAGAACCAGTGTTTTGATGAAGTTTTGATATAATTTTTTTTATACTATTTACCGCCTTCGAAAATTTATTTGGCAAAAACTGATGTAGTACGAAGGAAGTGTGTTTCATTCGTTGTTTTAGTTCTTTGCTTTCCCAATTGTCTGTAAAAATAGCAGTTATAAATTTTTGCTTATCAAAATCAGGTAAAACTTCTACCAGTAAATCAGAAAAATTATCGTAAAAAGAAACTGAATAGATGTCTTTTAGTAAATTACTCATTGTTATCTCCTTTTTTACGTTTTGCAACTATTTTCAAGCACCCACTTAGACGTGACAAATAATAAAAAAGCATACAAAACGCTCCAAATATAATTAAAATAGTTTGTTATGAGAGGGGGATTTTTTGCAATGTAAGTATGTTCAATCCATTGTAATTCGATGTTTTTTGTCTTTTTATCAATTATTTCAATAGCTGAATTGTTACAAACAGTATTCTTTTGACTACATATAATGATTTTACACCGTCATAGAGAATAACTGAGTTTTCGGTGCTTTGCGTTTTAGCCTAAGGTCAAATGCCATACAGATGTTGCGCACAAATGGTTTTCCTTTTTCGGTTACAGTAATGGCGTTATTTTGAAGAATAAGCAAGCCATCGTGTGCCATTTCTTGTAGTCTTTCAACAATCTCGGGGAGTTCGGTAAAAAATAAATGTTCGTTGTCCCAAGAAGTGGTAAACTGGCACATTAGGTTCAAGATATGCTTGCGTATAATTAGGTCTTCCTGACTTAGAATATGACCTTTACAAACAGGAATTTCATTGTTATCTAAACGAGTATAATACTCTTCAATGCTTTTTTCATTTTGGGCAAAACTATACCAACTATCACTTATTGAAGAAGCCCCCAATCCAACCATCACCTGTGTTTTAGAAGCAGTATAACCCATAAAGTTACGGTGCAGTTTACCTTCTTGAAAAGCGGTGTACATATTGTCATTTTTCTTTGCAAAATGATCCATTCCTATTTCGTGATAGCCTTTTTTAGCTAATAGAATTTTGCCTATTTCATAGAGTTTGCGTTTTTCATCATCTTTAGGGACATCTTCATCGTTAAAACCACGTTGCCCATTTCCTTTTATCCACGGCACGTGAGCGTAACTGTAAAATGCCAGTCGGTCAGGGGAGAGGGACTTTGTTTTTTCAATAGTATCTACAATATTTTCTACTCCTTGAAAGGGTAAACCAAAAACTAAGTCGTGCGAAATTGACGTATAGCCTATTTCTCTTGCCCAGTAGGTTACTTTAGCCACATTTTGAAAAGGTTGGATGCGATGAATGGCTTTTTGAACAGTTTCGCTATAATCTTGTACTCCAAAACTTACCCGTCGGAAACCTAAATCATACAAAGTTTGTAAATGTTCGCGAGTGGTATTATTGGGGTGTCCTTCAAAACTAAATTCGTGTTCTAGGGCAACTTTGGCTTTAACCAAAATTCCATTAATAAGTCGGGTTAAATTTTCTGTAGAGAAAAAAGTGGGTGTGCCACCACCTAAATGAATTTCTTTGATGATGGGAGTTTCATTAAATAGTTGGCAGTACAAATCCCATTCTTTTAATACTGCTGTGATATAAGGTTCTTCCACTTCGTGACGCTTAGTAATGCGCTTATGGCAACCGCAAAACGTGCACAGGCTTTCACAAAATGGAAGATGTATGTAGAGGCTAATTCCTTCTGTTTTGTTGCTTTCTTGGAAGGATTTTAGTAACGTTTGTTTCCATTTTTCTGAAGTAAAATTATCTTCTTCCCAATAAGGAACAGTAGGATAACTCGTGTAACGAGGTCCAGGAACGTTATATTTTTGAATTAGAGAAATTGCCATAATTTTAAAAATGAATTTGAGTGTAAATTTGTAATGGCTATTTTATATGTTACCTGAATATATAAAACGGACATAACGAATTGTTTTCAAGTTCAAAAATATGACGGAGTTTTGTAGTGTAAAATGATAATTGTCAGGTTAGGATTTCCAGTCCCAAAGTACAACACTCCATTCAACTAAATCGGGAGCAGTGTAACGGTGAATTTCTTTAAAACCTATTCTGTTGTGGGCAGCCATAGAACGTTGGTTTTTTACTGCAATTTCAGTTATTGCAAAATCGTATTTGGATGCAAAATCGCTTTTGTAGTTTTGGTATAATGTGTCAAAAATTCCCTGTCCACGATATTCTTTGTCAACACAAACTTGCCCTACAACCATATAGTTATAATCGGAAACTTTTTTGTTAGCATAGGAAATTTGGTCAAACAATTCGAACATCGGTTTTAGTATCTCAATATCGTCTTTAGATTTTTTGGTCATTGCTATAACATATCCTACTACTTTTTCATCATCTAATGCGATGGTATGCTTTTCTATGGTATTCATTTTTTGAAGAACTTCTAAGGTATGTTGTACTGTCACAAATCCTTGTTCTAGAGCTTCTTCTGCTGAAATAGATACTGGTAAATTTGATTTTTGCAAATCAATTATTCCTATTAATTCACTTTCTGTTTTTGCATTAGAATAGGTTATCATAATTATTGGTCTCGTAAATGGTTAAAACAATTGTAATTATTCCGCTATTACTTTATTCGTTTGATTATAAAATCAAAATACTGTAAATACCAAATAGCAATCACCAAAAAACAAATAAATTCAAAAAAACAAATTTTAATTTCGAAAACTTTGAGACAAAAAGTATCGTAACTATTCAGCTAGTACTTTGCTTATTTGCAAATATATAGGGCTATGTTGTTTAATTCGGTTTCTTTACAACACCCGACAGGTTTTCAAAACCTGTCAGGTGTTGTGGTTAAAAATCAAGCAATTAGTCAACTTTTCAGAAGACTAATAACAATTTAATTATATTGCTTTAAAAACTTACTAATCAATAATAACTACTAAACAAGCCCTAGCTAAATGAATAGTCACAAAGTATCAAATGACCAAAATGTTTACAAACAATTTATTTGCATTTAGTTGCCTTTCAATTGAGTTTAAAAAAAAGGAGCACTTTTAAATGCTCCTCATAATTTATACCGTTTTTTGTACTACTTCAAATATAGTTCCGTCTTCACATTTTAGCGTTTTTGACGGATATTTCATCAATAGAGCATAATCGTGAGTTGCCATTACAATAGTTTTTCCATTTTGGTTAATCTTACGTAATACTTCCATTACTTCTACACTCGTTTGTGGGTCAAGATTACCTGTAGGCTCATCGGCAAGAATCAATTCAGGGTCGTTCAAAAGTGCTCTAGCAATAGCTACACGTTGTTGCTCTCCACCAGACAATTGGTGAGGCATTTTATTTTGAAGGTGTTTCAAACCTACTTTATCTAGTACTTCATCAATTTTGTCTTGCATATCCGATGCATTTTCCCAGCCTGTAGCTTTTAGTACAAATTCTAAATTTGCTTTGATAGAACGATCTGGTAATAATTTAAAATCTTGGAACACAATTCCAATTTTTCTTCTCAAGTAAGGGATATCATTGTCTTTTAGACCGTTTAATTGAAAATCAACAATCACACCTTCACCGTTTGTAAGGGGTAAATCGGCGTATAATGTTTTCATCAAACTACTTTTTCCTGTTCCTGTTTTACCTATGATGTATAAAAATTCGCCTTTTTTTACATCGATATTTACATCCGATAAAATTTTATTGCTTTCTTGATATATAGTTGCGTTATGTAATGCTAAAATAGTTTGTGACATAATTTTGGTATTAATTTTGGTAAAAGTAATAAGTAAACGTACTTATTCAAAATAAATTTTTGGAATAACACATTTTTTATTACAATAGCTTTAATGCAGCTATTCTGATAAAGTTTTTTCTATTATTTTATAAGTAAATTGTTTATAAAAAAAGGTTCATAAATATAATAAAGAAACGCTTTTTAATAAATTGCATATATTATAATATATAACAGTAATTTTATGGTTTTTGTTTTTAATGCAGATGCATTTGTGGTAGCTTTTTTTGGTTTGTTGTTTTGTACTCCTATCGGCGCATTATATTATTTTAATGTAATAGAGGAGGATACCTTAGCAATTTTAGGTTCATGGATTTTATTTTTCACATCAATTATTTCTGGTAAATCAGGATTAAGAGGTAGATTTTTTTTCATTATTCCTACTTGGGTTGTAACTTTTGGTCTTGTGTGTTTTACGTCATATTATGCTTATGATAAGTTAATTAGTATAATAAAATGGTTAGTAATTGCAATTATATTTTTTTTAATAGTAGCTTATTTTTTAATTTTTCTTTCAGAGAAAAAAAGAGAACGTAATTTAAATTTTGTAGATATAGTTTTACCTGAAGAAGCTGATGGAAATCTTATTTATTGGAATGAAATTAAAAAAATGTTTTATAGTCCTTTATTTGGTAAATGGTCTTTAGATGTTTGTGATTATAACATACGTGTTCTTGAGTTTTTGAAGGCAAATCAAGTTGAGCTTAAAACAATGGATATTTATCTAAGTGATATTATTAAAGTTAAAAATAGTATAAATAGAGGAGATTATTTAAAGCCAGATAATAGTGTACATAGTTTATTTATGGAAGAAATTAATCAAAAGATAAATGCCCTGAAATGATTCTAATATTTCATTTTTTTAGACATATTTATTCGTTAAATCAAGTTAGTCTTCAAATAAAAGTAGCCTTCTTAAAAAGAAATCAATCTTTGAAAATTTAATTAAAAGTTAAAGAAAATACTAAATCCTGTTTTTTATCCGTTTTAAAAAAATAAGAAAATACTAAATTTGGAATTCAAAAAGTAATCTATGCGAAAATTACCACTATTTATCATAGTCACCAGCACATTAACCAGTTTTTCTGTTTACAGTCAGCAATCTGAGATTTACACGAATTCTAATGCCGACTATCAAAAGGGAATCGATTTGTTTAAGAACAAACAATACAAATCTGCTCAAGTAATTTTTGATAAAACTCGTTTTACGAGTACTGCCGAAACCGAATCTGACTGTGCTTTTTATAGTGCAGTAAGTTCGATACGCTTAAAAGAAGATGGAGCAGATGATAAGATGGAGCTTTTTATAAAATCGTATCCAAGTAGTTCAAAAATTAATTTGGCGTATGTAGAAATTGCCACCTATTATTTTGAAAATGGTCGGTATGCGCCTTCGTTAGAATATTTTGAAAAAGTGGATGAAAATGCATTAACGGAAGAAGAACTAGATAAATACAATTTTTATAGAGGTTATACTTTTTTTTCAACCAATGATAAAAAAACGGCTAAAAGTTATTTTAGTAAAGTGGTCAATTCGCTCGAATATGGTACACAAGCAAAATATTATCTCGGTTTTTTAGCCTATGAAGGTGATAATTATAAAGAAGCCAATCAATATTTTGATCAGGTAGAAGGAAATGAAAAATACAAAGAAAAAATGTCCTACTTTCAAGCCGATATGGCATTTAAGTCGGGTAATTTTCAAAAAGCTATTGATTTAGGACAAAAAGCAATGACTAAATCTTCTGCCGAAGAAAAATCAGAATTAAATAAAATAATAGGTGAGGGGTATTTCAACCTTAAACAATACGATAAGTCAATTCCGTACTTAAAAGAATACAAAGGCAAAAAAGGAAAATGGAATAATACAGATTATTATTTGTTGGGTTATGCGTATTACAAACAGAATGATTTTGAAAATGCCATTGCTCAGTTTAATAAAATTATTGACGGAAATAATGCCGTTGCACAAAATGCTTATTACCATTTAGGAGAGAGTTATTTAAAAACCGATAAAAAGCAACAAGCCTTGAATGCTTTTAAAAATGCTTCGGAAATGACTTTTGATTTAAAAATTCAGGAAGATGCCCATTTGAATTATGCTCGATTGAGTTATGATATAGGAAATTCATACCAAAGTGTTCCTGAAGTTCTAAACGGATTTTTGTCTAAATATCCTAAAAGCCCAAATAAAATTGAAATAGAGAATTTGCTAGTTAATTCGTATATCACTTCGAGGAATTACAAGGAAGCTTTGATTGTTTTGGAACGTGATAAGTCTTTAGGAAGTAAAGCTGCCTATCAAAAAGTAACTTTCTACAGAGGGATAGAGTTATATACCGATAGTAATTATAAAGAAGCATTAGGAATGTTTAAAAAATCGGCAGAGGAACAAAAAGAGGCTGTTTTTACCGCAAGAGCTACTTTTTGGAAAGGCGAAACCCAATCTACACTCGAAGATTACACCAATGCTTTGACCGATTACAAAAAGTTTAGGGAGTTTCCAGAAGCAACTACCACTCCAGAATTTAAAAACTGTAATTACAATACTGCTTATGCACATTTTAAACTAAAAGAATACGATCAAGCAGGAACTTATTTTCAGAAATTTATTGAAACAGTAAAAGAAGATAAAAACCGATTGGTAGATTCATATTTGCGTTTAGCCGATTGCCGTTTTGTAACTTCTAAATATGCTGCTGCTATCGAAGCGTATGACAAAGCGATTGCTCTCAAAGGGGTAGATGTAGATTATGCCACATTTCAAAAAGCGATTTCACAAGGTTTTGCTGGAAAGAATGATAAGAAAATTGCAGAGTTTACGGCTTTTATTAAAAGCTTTCCTAATTCGCAATATCGTGATGATGCTTTGTTTGAATTGGCTAATACCTATACCACAACTAATCAAACGGTTTTAGCTGTTAAAACCTATGATCAGTTGATAACAGAATACAACAAAGGAAGTTATACTGCCAAAGCGATTCTTCGTCAAGGGTTGATTTTTTATAATGAAGACAAGGACGAACAGGCATTAACCAAATTTAAAAAAGTCGCTGCCGAATTTCCTCGCACAGATGAATCGAACGAAGCGGTAAAAACTGCCCGATTGATTTATGTTGAAAAGGGGAGAGTAGAAGAATATGCTACCTGGGTTCGCACATTAGATTATGTAGAAGTTACAGATGCTGAATTAGACAATGATTCGTGGGAAGCTGCCGAAAAACAATACGCACAAGGTAATACAAGTCAAGCGATTAATAATCTAAAAAGTTATGTAAAATCGTTTCCAAACGGAGCAAAAGCGTTAAAAGCAAATTATTATTTAGCCGATTTGTATTACAAACAAGGAGAAATTACGAATTCGATACCGCATTATGAATTTTTAATTTCTAATACCAGAAACGAATATACCGAACAAGCATTATCGCGTTTGGCTGAAATTTATGTCAAAAAAGGAGATAGTGAAAAGAGTATTCCTGTTTTAATCCGATTAGAAACCGAATCTGATTTTCCTCAAAATAAAACTTTTGCTCAAGCTAATTTGATGAAAGCTTATTATGATAAAAAAGAGTATCCTAATGCTGTGATTTATGCCGATAAGGTTTTAGCAAATCCAAAAACCGATGTGAAAATTAAGAGTGATGCTCAAATCATAGTAGCGCGTTCGGCCATACAAGCAGGTGACGAGACAAAAGCTAAAGAAGCGTATTCGAATCTTCAAAAAATAGCAAAAGGCGAACTTATGGCAGAAGCGTTGTATTATGATGCGTATTTCAAAAATAAGGAAGCAAAATTTGAACTTTCTAATGCTATAGTTCAAAAAATAGCCAAACAATATTCAGGATATAAATATTATGGAGCTAAAAGTTTGGTGGTAATGGCTAAAAACTTCTACGGATTGAAAGATAGTTATCAAGCGACGTATATCTTAGAAAGTGTTATCAAAAACTTTGCTCAGTTTGATGATGTCGTTACAGAAGCAAAAACAGAATTAGATAAAATAAAAGCAGAAGAAGCAAAAACGAATTCGTCTGTAAAATGAGTTAACCACAAAGATCACTGAGAAGACACGATGAACACAATATTTTTTGATTTTCGTGAAATTTTTCTTCGTGTTTGTGGTAAAAATAAAATGAGAAATGACATACTAGTGCACTTTGTGCCTTCTTAGTGCACATCGTGGTTAATAAATGAAATTAAGGAAATGAAAAAAAATCAATTCTATATTTTAATAGTTTTTTTAGGAATAATAGAACTATCAAATGCTCAAAAAAAAGATGACAACATTGGCACCGAAGTAGTTAATGTAGTGAAACCTTATACACCCACTATTTCTGATGCGTATAAAATAAAAGATGTTCCATCTCTTGAAGACAATGAAACGACAAAAAAAGAAGAAGTTAAGTATCAAATATTTTCTTTTCCAGTAGCCTCAACATTTGTACCCGCAAAAGGGAAAGCAGCAGCGGTAGAAAAACCAAAAGAGGAAAAATTGTATAACAATTATGCTACTTTAGGCTATGGAAATTACAATACAATAAATGGTGAGTTGTTTGTAAATCACGATATTGATAATTATCAATATGTAGGTGGGATGTTTCGTTATTTAGGTTCAAACGGCGGCGTAAAAAATGCTGTTTTGGACAATGATTATTCAGATGCTTTATTAGGTGGGATGTACGGTTATAACCGAAGAGAAACCCATTTTAAGTTTGATGCTAGTTATAAACGAGAAGCTTATAATTGGTTTGGATTACCTCTTGCAAATCCTAATTTTAATTCGGTAACAGCCTTGTCAATAAAACCTATACATACTTATAACACCATAAAAGGAAGTAGCGAATTAAGTGTTGATAAAAGTTATTTTGATAGATTGCAAGTTAACTACATTGGATTTACAGATGATTATGGCTCGCGTGAAAATCGGTTTGTGGTTAAACCTAGTTTTAAATTAGATATCAATGATATTTTAGTGAAACTTAAATTTAATCTAGATTATGCGGCAACAGCTTTTGATAAAAGTTATCAATTAGCACCACCAATAACAGATGCTAGTTTTGCAATCAATAAATCCAATTTGATTTTTAGTGGCTATCCAAGTTTTACTTTTACCAAAAATGATTTTTCAATAGATTTAGGGGCAGAATTGACTTATTTAGCGCGATTAAAAAACACATTTGCTGGAGCCGATTTAGAAAATGATAGTAAATTTTTTGTGTATCCTAAAGTGAAACTTTCTTATAAGGTAGTTGGTGATTTAATGGTTTTTGTAGCAGGAGCCGATGGAGGTTTACAACAAAATACCTATGAGAATTTTGTAACTCAAAACAAATTTTTTTCACCTACTTTAGAGGTAGTGCCTACAGACAACCAACTGAATTTGCACGCAGGATTAAATGGAAAATTAGCCAATGCACTATCATACAACGTAAAAGCGAGTTATGATTCGTCTAAAAACAAAGCTTTAATTATAAGTAATCCTTATTTGTCTAATCCTTCTGAAAACTATACTTATGGTAATTCATTTAGCGTGGTTTATGATGAGGTAAAAACAATTTCGTTTTTTGGAGAATTAAAAGCCGATGTAAACAAGAATATCAATTTAGGAATAAATGCGCAGTTTAATACTTATACTGTTGCTAATCAGGAAAAACCTTGGAATTTACCTGCGGTAAAAGTGAGCTTTACCTCAAACTTTAATATCGGGCCAAAATTCTATGCAGGCACACAATTGTTTTATGTAGGCGAGCGAAATGACAAGTTTACCAATTTTACAGGTTTTGCAAACCCAGATTCCATTCAAACATTAGAAGGGTATTTTGATATTAACGCAAACGTTGGGTACAAACACAATGACCGATTAACCTTTTTCCTAAGAGGAAACAATTTAGCAAACCAAAATTACCAACGCTGGTTAAATTACCCAGTTCAAGGAGTGCAAGTAGTGGGTGGCGCAAGCTATAAATTTGATTTTTAGAGCAGATTATTTTTTCTCTAAAGCAACATTATCAAATGAAATACCATCCCAACCGAATTCCATAAAATTCCGAATATTTTGATGGTCGGTTGCTTGTGGCGTGTCTAAAACCGCTTGATAATGTTCACAAAAGAGAGCTAATGTTTCTTCTTTTGATAAATTATTCAGTTTAGCAAACGAAAACACTTTGCACGAGCCATTATTTTGCCCCGCTTCATTGTACTGATTTCCATTTTTGAATGCAGTAGGAATGAAGTCGTAGTTTTCGTCTATGTGGGTTAGTACTTCTTGGAATTTTTTATCGATGAAATCACTGAGCATTTTGTCTCTTTTTAATTTTATTTGAATCAAATATAAAAACTTCTTTATTCTTTTTAGAATTTTTAAAAAGGGAAATAGAAATTGAATCTTGATATACTTTTTCAATTTTAACAGAATCGAATTCTGCTAAGTTATTATCTATTAAATCAAATTTAGTTGGATTTTTTAAAGAAATTTCTTTTTCAAAAAAAATATTATACTCGTAAATACTTAGAAAAGGAATTGTTTCTAAAGATAAATTTTCTCTTAATTTTAAGTTTTTTGTAAGCTTTATTTCATAAAGTGTAGAGATTTTATCAGACTTAATTATGTAGATTAAAGGTGATAATGTAAGTAGAAAAAAAATGATTTTATTTATTCTGTTATTTTTGATTTCTTTTAAGTTGAAAAAAGCAATTAGTAATGGAATAAAAAATAATAAGCGTTCTAAATCGAACCCCGAAATTGAAATTCCAAAAAAGACAAATATTATGAGATCAATAAAAAATAGTATCGATAATAAATGAAAAATTTTAATTAGAAATCCTTTTATAAACTCATTTTTCATAATAACAATATTTTCCTATATACAAATAAATTTCATTGGCTCCTTTTTCATTATTATTCAAAAGAAAATGATTTTGTTTTGCAAGAAAATCAGCATTATCAAGCATATCTCTATTTGTTTTCTCATCTAGATAGCTATAGTTATCATAGAGCCAAAATGCTGAAATAATTCTGGGAAGATATATTTGCTTGTGTTCTTTTAAAAATAATTGCCCTGCTTTTTTATATTTTAGATGTCTTTTAGAATTAAATTCAATTATCATTTTTTTTAAATCAGCTGATTTTTGAGGAGGATTTTTAACTAGTATAAATTCTTCAATTGAGTTATCTTCATTATTTATTCTTGACAAATGACTCAAAACGATAAATTCGGTTTTGCTATAATAAAAATGTTTAATTGTTATAGCTGCAACTATTGATAATATCAAAAGCAATAAAACTTTTAAATGTTTTGAATTAAAATTTATTAGTTTCATTTAAAAAATTTTATAGAATTGTAAGAATAGTTACTTTATTCATATTCCTACTAACTGATAAACTGAACACTGATAACTGACAACTGTAAACTATTTCTTCCCCGCCACACAAACCACAATTTCTCCTTTAGGAGGTTTGGCTTCAAAGTGTTTTAAAACTTCTTCAGCGGTTCCGCGAATGGTTTCTTCGTAGAGTTTAGATAATTCTCTAGAAACGGAAACTTGTCGGTCAGCGCCAAAGTATTGCACAAATTCACCTAATGTTTTGACTAATTTATGTGGGGAAACGTATAAAATCATCGTTCGAGTTTCTTCAGCTAGCACTAAATAACGGGTTTGTCTTCCTTTTTTGTCGGGTAGAAAGCCTTCAAATACAAACTTATCATTGGGTAAGCCACTATTTACTAAAGCAGGTACAAAAGCAGTAGCGCCAGGTAAACATTCCACCTCAATTCCGTTTTCTACACAAGCACGGGTAAGTAAAAAACCCGGGTCTGAAATAGCTGGAGTTCCAGCATCGCTAATCAAGGCAATAGTTTCGCCGGCTTGTAACCGTTTGATAAGTCCTTCGACAGTTTTGTGTTCGTTGTGCATATGATGGCTTTGCATATGTGTAGCAATCTCGAAGTGCTTCAACAATTTACCACTATTACGGGTATCTTCGGCTAGAATGGTATCTACTTCTTTTAGTACTTTTATAGCACGAAAAGTCATATCTTCTAGATTTCCTATAGGGGTGGGGACAATGTATAGTTTACTCATTTTATTTAGTGATAAGTGATAAGTAATTAGTGAATAGCTTTTTTCTTTTTACTTTTCACTCTTTATTTATCACTAAAAATTTATCTATATAATCAATAACTTCTTTTTGTGTGAGTGCTGTAAATTTTGCGTAACGTTTTTCGCTATGTACATCTACAATTTCATCTACTGCCTCTTGAATTAATTTTTTGTTTTCCCAAGTATTTAAATGTGCAATTACTTTTGACAAACAATTTTTCTTGTAGCTAATTTGACCAATAACGTGAACTAAAGTTTTGTAAACTCTTTTCGTTTCGTCAAATTGTAATTCCTTTAGCAAAGGTAGAATATCTTCAGGATGTGTTCGCCCTCTGAGTTCTATTCCGTGACAAATTTCACGTCGGATTTCTTTATCTGGATGATGAAGGTATTTTTTTGACCATTCTAAAATAGGGTTGGGATTTTTTTCTCCCATTTTTTTCATCGAACCTATAACTGCATTTCTAACAGAGTGATGGGTATCAAATAATCCTATATCAAAAAAATGAACTACATCTTCAAAATAATACATTCCAATTTCACCAACTGAATTGATAACTGTTTGTCTTATTTTTTCATTTTCATTTTTGAAAAGTATTGCTAACTGATTTAAAATACCTTTTTGTAGCTGAAAATTACTATTGTAAATTTTTCCAACACTCTGATAAGCAGATTTTCTAATGTAAGTATCTTCATCAGAAAAGTAATTCTCAAGATTATCAAAAACTTGATTTTCAAAATCCGATTTACAGTCTGTAAAAATAGTTTCTACGACTTGTACACGTTCTTCTTTTGATAAATCATAAAATGCCATTAAACAAATTTACTTTCAACAAATTCCATAAAACGATTTGCAAACTCTTCTTTTCCTCTCCATTCGTTATAGTCTGGTTTGACCATTTCTTCAATGAAATTTCTAGCATCTTGAAAAGTATCAAAAGTGGCAATTTGTGAAATAACTCGGTTTAAATCTTCGGTGCTGCCATCAAAAAGATTTTTCTCAAACGCCATTCTATCATTAAGTGATAAACCTGTCGATTTTCCTATTTTCTCATTAAGATTGGTTTCTACCTTTGTGTCTGCAACTGTTTCGTGTTTTTTCTCAAATCGGATATCAGGAAAAACAGTAAAGTAGTCTTCAACAGGTGCATTCTTTATTTTATTTGCTTCAATTTCAATGCTTTCTTCTTTTATAGTAGGAGTTGCATCAGGAGTTACAACCGAATTTACTTTTTCAAAAACAGGTTCAGAAATAGTATAGTCTAATAACTCATTCATCATTATTTGTCTTTTCTCTAGTCTTTTCTTTTCTAGAGTTTCCTCGTCCTCTATTCCTAATTTTGAAAAAATATCAGCTCTTTTTTGTTCAGCCGATTCACTAAGGGGTTCAGGGAATTCTTGAATTCCAACCCTGTTATATATTACATCTTCTTTTTCAGGTAAAGCAGCGTTAGGCGATGAAATTATTTCTTCTTCTGTTGTAGTAGCTGTAACTTCTGGCGTAGTATTGTCAGCTATAGGAGGAATTTCTGCTTCTGTTTTTATTTTGTTTTCTTCTACCAGTTTTGCAAGTGCATTGTAAATGTCATCTTGTGTATCACTAGAAGGAACATCATTATTGTCTTCTGAGACAACAGGAGTAGGAGTGTTATCAGTTTCTGAAATTAGTGTATTTGCTTCAACTTGTGGAGTAACTTCATTTAGAGTTTCATCCTGATTATTGTTTGATACAATGTTATTAGTATTGTCAGTTGTAACAGGAGTTATAGTACTGTCAACTTCTGGAATCAAATTATATTGTTCTAATTTTGACTCTACTTCTTCCTTATTTATAGTTGGTTTTATAATGTCAAAATTATCTTCAACAAAAACTAAAACAGCTAATTTTTCGTATAATTTTTGAGATTCAAGATATAATTGATGCACATCATCTTTATTTTTCATTTTTAGAATTTTGTGTGCAATGCTAATTAATTCGGCCTCTAATTTCTTTTTCATTGGTCTGTTTTATTTTTAGTTCAATTTAGTATAAAATTATTGATAACTTTTAAAATTATAATAAATAACAAATCTCTTTTGTACTATTTTTGTTGTGTTACAAAGTAATAAAAACTATTCTTTTTTATCGGTATAAAAATAAAAAATGTTTCTTGAAAATACAGTAAATCATAAAGAGCAATTTGGGTGGATAGAAGTAATCTGTGGTTCAATGTTTTCAGGTAAAACTGAAGAGTTAATTCGTAGATTGCGTCGCGCACAATTTGCCAAACAAAAAGTAGAAATTTTTAAACCTTCAGTAGATACTCGTTATGATGAGGAAATGGTGGTTTCTCATAATAAAAACGAGATTCGTTCTACACCCGTGCCAGCCGCAGCTAATATTCGCATCTTAGCTCAAGGATGTGATGTAGTAGGTATAGACGAAGCGCAATTTTTTGATGATGAAATTGTAGCGGTTTGTAATGACCTAGCTAATTCTGGCATTAGAGTGATAGTGGCGGGTTTAGATATGGATTTTAAAGGAAATCCTTTTGGACCTATGCCTGCTTTAATGGCTACCGCCGAATATGTAACTAAAGTACACGCTGTATGTACCCGTACAGGAAATTTAGCACATTTTAGTTTTAGAAAATCAAATAGTGAAAACTTAGTTTTGCTGGGCGAAACAGAAGAATACGAACCATTAAGTCGTGCCGCATACTTTAATGCAATGCGAAATAATATGGATGTAATAGATGAAGAAATTATAAATGATAATTCACCTCAAAGCGATTTGTAATGAGTGTTTTAATAAAAGATGTTGTTTCACATATAAAAACGAAATCTGTTTTAAAAAACGATTCGGCATTTATAGATAATGTTTCTATTGATAGTCGTTCTCCACAAAATAATGCGAGTACACTATTTTTTGCTTTAGTAGGACCTAACCACGACGCTCATATTTATTTGTTAGATCTTATAAATAAAGGAGTGAGTTATTTTGTAGTGCATTATATTCCCGAAGAATTAAAAAATAAAGCACATTTTATTGTTGTCGAAAACACACTTGCTGCACTTCAAGAATTTGCATCCTATTATAGAGGTTTATTTCGTTTTCCTGTTATAGGAATTACAGGTAGTAACGGAAAAACTATTGTGAAAGAGTGGTTGAATTTTTTATTAAGCCCCGATTATAATATTATAAGAAGCCCTAAAAGTTATAATTCGCAAGTAGGTGTACCACTTTCAGTTATCGCAATAAATGAATTTCATAATTTTGGAATTTTTGAAGCTGGAATTTCAACTGTGGGCGAAATGGAGCATCTTCAAGAAATATTGAAACCAACCATTGGAATTTTGACCAATATTGGTTCTGCACACGACGAAGGTTTTCGAGATATATCACAAAAGATAAAAGAAAAATTAAAACTTTTTACTGAAGTTGATGTTTTGATTCTAAATAAGAATAAAACAATTGAAGCTTTTTTAGCTAAAGAAATTAAAACGTTTACTTGGAGTACACAAGATAGAAGTGCAAATGTTTTTTTTCAGATAAGAGAATATGAAAGTAATTCTGATTTGAATATTACCTTCAACCAATTGTGTTTTAAAGTGAGTATTCCTTTTACTGATGATGCTTCTATAGAAAATGCTATACATTGTATTTGCACGATGTTGTATTTGAATTATAGTCAAGAGGTTATCCAACAACGCATTTCGGATTTATATCCTGTGGAAATGCGTTTGAAAGTAAAAAACGGAATTTATAATTGTACTTTAATTGATGATAGTTATAGTTCAGATTTTCAGTCTCTTAAAATAGCTTTAGATTATCTTGAAAATCAGAAACAACACAAAAAACGTTCCTTGATAATTTCGGATATTTTTCAATCGGGTTTAACCGATGAAGAATTGTATTCCCGAATTGCTCAATTGATAATTACTCATAAAATAAACCGTGTTTTTTGCATAGGAGCAACCATTTCTAAATTTAAAAGCAAGTTTTTAAATGCTACTTCTTACGATTCCACAGATGAATTCATTACATCATTTGAGTCGATTGATTTTTCAAATGAAACCATTTTAATTAAAGGGTCGCGTCAATTTGAATTTGAAAAAATAGTTTCATTTCTAGAAGAAAAAACACACGAAACGGTTTTAGAGATTAATCTAAATGCAATAAGTCATAACTTAAATTATTTTAGGTCAAAATTACAATCAAAAACTAAACTAATGGCGATGGTAAAAGCTTTTGGCTATGGTAGCGGAAGTTTTGAAATTGCCAAATTATTATCACATCATAAAGTAGATTACTTAGGAGTAGCCTTTGCAGATGAAGGAATAGAACTAAAAAAAGCGGGAATTGAAACACCTATAATGGTGATGAATCCAGAAATGACAAGTTTTGATGCTATCATTCAATATAATCTAGAACCTGAAATTTACTCTTTTAGAGGTCTAAAAGCCTTTCTTAAAATCGCAGATGCAAAAAAGTTAGTAAAATATCCTATTCATATTAAATTGAATACAGGAATGAATCGTTTAGGATTTGATACAGCAATGTTGCCTGAATTAGTTGAAATCTTAAAAAGTACCAAAAGACTTGAAATTAAGAGTATTTTATCGCATTTAGCCTCAAGCGATATTACAGAACATAGAGATTTTACCTTGAAACAGATTGCAGATTTTGAAAGGGATTCTTCTTTTTTAATGAAGGAGTTAAATATTTCTACCATCAGGCATATTTGTAATACATCAGGTATTTCAAACTACCCTGAAGCTCAGTTTGATATGGTTCGATTAGGAATTGGATTATATGGTGTGGCAAATGAAGCTCACGAGCAAATGTATTTAGAAAATGTTGGCACATTAAAATCTGTAATTTCTCAAATAAGAGTAATTCAAGCAGGTGAGAGTGTGGGGTATGTGCGCCGATTTGTAGCTGATAAACCAACAAAAGTTGCAACTATACCAATAGGTTATGCTGATGGTATTTCACGTAAGTGGGGTAGAGGTGTAGGTTATTTATTAGTTAATGGACAAAAAGCGCCTATTATAGGTAGTATTTGTATGGATATGTTGATGATTGATGTTACAAATATAAATTGTGTAGAAGGTAGTGAAGTAATTGTTTTTGGTAAAGATTTAACTGTTAGTATTATAGCGGAAGCTATTGAGACTATTCCGTATGAAATTTTAACTGGAATATCTGCACGTGTGTCGAGAATTTTCTACAGAGACTAGCGAGAAAAAATCATTTTGGTATTAAAAAATATACTAATTTAGCCGCTGATTAAAAAAAAAATTAACTAATCAAAAAAACAAATTATTATGGGATTTATTTCGGAATTTAAAGAATTTGCACTTAAAGGAAACCTTGTTGATATGGCAATTGCTTTTGTAATGGGAGGTGCTTTTGGTAAAGTAACTTCAGCATTTGTTGAAAAAATGTTTTCTCCAATTGTTGGCTTGCTTATGGGAGGAATAAATTTAGCAGATAAAAAAATGATATTGAAAGATGCGGTTATTGATGCTGCTGGTAAAGAAACATCACCAGCTGTAGCAATTGAATGGGGTATGTTTTTGACAGCTGTGATAGACTTCTTGATTGTAGCTTTTGTAATGTTTTTAATTATCAAAGCTATGAACAAAATGAAAAAACCTGAGCCAGCTCCAGCTGCTCCAGCAGGTCCAACTCAAGAAGAGTTATTAATTCAAATTAGAGATTTATTGAAAAAATAATTAGTAATTCTCACTACAATATAATTAAACCCCGATTTTTTTTTCGGGGTTTTTTTAATGGTAGTTCTTTTTTTATCTTACTTTTTTTTTGGGACTAGGAGATTTGATTGTTATCATTAAAATGATAGGTAAAACCCAATTTGCAGATCTCTCAATAAATTCAAGAATGCTTTGTCCAGATATTGGTCTAATAATTGCTGTTAAAAAAGCCCAAAATATAGCCCAATTTATGATATATCGATTTGGGTAAAATAAAATTAATACAGCAACAATAATATCCAAGTATCCAATAAATGGCATAATCTGAATAGCTTGTAATTCTGTTAAACCTACGTAAGTTAACAACGGTATCCATTTAGGGTTTACAGTTACTGCCACTATTCCGTGTCCTAGAAAAGTACCAAAAACACCAAGTCTAGAAGTTTTTTCAATAATTTGATTCATTTCATTTATTAGCGAATTAGAATTGTCCTGTCTTTTTGGGAATCCATTTGTATTTCGAAGAAATAAATTCCCTTTTTAATGGGAGAACCATTGAAGCTAAGTTTTAATTATTCACGTATAAATATGGAGCTATCTTTTTGATTTTGCATTTGAATTTCAAATACAAAAATCCCTTTACTTAAATTTGAAATATTAAATTGATGTTTGAAATTTTCTATTTCTTTTGTTGATTCTTCAGAGGCTATAAGTTTACCGTTAATGTCATAGATATTAATTGTTACCTTTCCAGTATTTGGAGATGTGTATTCAACTTTAATGAAATCTTTTGCAGGATTGGGATACACTTTTATAGGATAAAAAATTTGTGGACTATTTTGATTAGTTGATAATTGAGTTTTATTTATACAAAAATTATCAATGATGGTGTTTGTTCCATCGTAAGTTGTACCACATAATGATGAACTTGTTACATCAAATATTAAATAATGATAAGATTCCTTGTATGATTGTAATAAACTTGATGCGCCAGGTGTATATAAAGGAGCACCTGCACCTCCACAAACTATATTACATCTTCCTTGATTTGCCTCGCTTCCGTATGAAGAAACAGGTTGTGTAGTGCTGACATTTCTATTCATAGGTTTAAATCTTGAATAATGATGATCATGTCCGTTTAAAACTAAATCTACACCATAATCATCAAAAGCTTTGTACCAAGTATTCCAATATGGATCCATTTCACCAGCATGAGTTCCAACAGTATAAAATGGTCTATGAAATGAAATTATTTTCCATTTTTTATTACTATTAGCAGCTAAGGTGTTTTGGAGCCAAGTTAATTGTGCATTACTACCAGCATCTTCTGAATTTAAGCATATAAATATTGCTTCACCATAGTCAACAGAATAATAAAGTTCTGTATTTGCAGGATTGTTTTTTGGTAAGTCAAATATATTTGTATAATAACTCCCACTTGTTTCTTCATCATGATTTCCTTGAGCATGATATACTAAATTAGATTCAAGAAAATTTTTCCCCATATCAAACCAATCATTCCATTCAGAATTTGAATTTGCAACATCAATGATATCTCCATTAAATAAAGTAAATGCAGGGTTTTTACCTTTTGTTAAATTAGAAATATTATTCCATACCCCAACATTATTTCTACTGTCACCTAACACAGCAAATTTAAAATTAGTTGTATTTATAGGAGGTGAAGTAATATACGTTTTTTGATCTCCCCAAGTTCCAGAAATAGAGTCGTATAATGAATAATAAATTGTTGAATTCGGATTCAATATACCAGGAAATAAGAAACTAAAAAATTTATTTGTTGTTGCCGAATAACCATTTCTAGAGTTTACATTACTTTCACCTTGTTCATAACTTGTTGTATATCCCCATTTTATTTTATCAGTAGTAGCTGAAGCACTATTAGTCCAAGAAATTGTTAATCCTTCAAGTGAATTTTTTGTTGTTCCCCAACGAATATGCTTTTGAGTTATTGGACCTGAAGTAGTATTTCCTTCTAGTATTAAATCAAAACTTATATCTGAACTATTAGCAGCTGATTGATGTATTTCTACTGCTATGGTATTATTTCCAGTAATGAAAGTATTAGCAGGTAGATTAGTAGTTTGGAAAGTACCACCGTCATCGCTAGCTGTACTGGACGCAAGAGTGTTATAGAAAGCACCATTAGGTAAATTATTTCTATAAACTTCGTTGCCGTTTACATAAACTGCTACTCCATCATCTCTTTTTACTTTTAAAGTATAACTCAAGTATGAACTAGCATTAGTAATAGAAAAAGTCTTTCTAAAATAGGTTGTTATATGCCTATTTGTTGTACTTGATCCATAACTTACAACAGTAGCTTCATCACCATCACCATATCCTAATTCTGCATTACCTTGAGCCCAAGATGAATCATTAAAATTTGAGTTAACCCATGCTGTTCCTTGATTAGTTCCATTGTCGAGATACTTCCATAGAGATCCAGGGCTAACTAATGTGGTTTGACTATAATTGTCAAGATGAATTGCTATTAATAAAAACAAAAATAATTTTTTCATATGTGTTTTATTTTTTATGTGCTAAATTTCTTTGCTAAATTATTTTTAAAAAAAATCACATAAAAAACAAAAAAATGACCATTTTTGGATTTCTAACACAGGCTAAAATTAATGAATTGATGATTTTAAATTAATAAACACTTTAAATACGCGCTTTTTAGGAATACTTTAATAAAAAAAAAATCAATATTTTATAATTCTTATTGCTTAAATAACTGATTTTTAATGTGTTATTTTTTTAGATTTTACTACTTCTATAAATTGCTTTTTCTGAATTTTACTTTCTATCCAAGATTCAATATCTAAATATGCATAAATATTGATTTCAATTGATTGTCTTGATTTTTTCTGTAAAATATTTAGTAATTCTGTAAATAATAAAATGATTTTCTTTTCATCAGATACAGTAGTTATTTTCTTGAAAAAAGTGAAAATTTTTTTTTCAAAATCATAAAGTTTATTTCGGGAAGAAAAGTAATATTCGTTAGATTTTATAAGGTATTCAATGAAAAGTAAGTTGTTGTTTTCGTAGTTTACAATAAGAAACAAGATGCGAGAAAAACAAATGATGTCTTTTCTTAAATTAGAAGAAGAATCATTTAAAATTAAATTTAGCCATTTTATAGATTGTTTATAATCCCCAATACCAAAATATGAATAGGCTATTTGATAGTATATGCTGATCAGTTTTGATTTGTGAATGGTGTCTTTGTAAAGTTCTATACCTGAATCAATTTCTTTGGTTAGTTTAATAACTTTTTCAAATTGTGCTTGTTTGTTATATATGACAAATAAGTTATCATAATACCTATAGAATTGTTTTCCTTTATTTAGAACTGATTTCAATGAAAATTTTTGAATATCTTCAAGTATTGAAAGAGCCTCATTTGTTTTATTCAGTCTGATACAGATCTCACAAAAATTAGATAACAATCTAACTTTTTCAATATCTTCAATTCGCCCAGCTCGGTCAATATAATCATCTTCTAAAAATTTTTTATAGTGTAAATAAGCAGTATCGAAATCTCCTTTTAAAAAGGAATAGGTTTGATTAATAAAGAAAAAAATTTTCTTGGCCTCTTGACTTATTGCTCTTGTTTCATCTATAATTAATTGGTTATTCATTATTCTTTTAAACTTTTTTAAATCCCTTTTTGTTCTAAAGATTTCACCTTCTGTTCTTATTAGTGTTAAAAAGTCAACATAGAGTTCATAGTATTCAAATTGATTTTGTAATTTTTCTAATGCTAATTTAAAATTTGAAATAGCTTCAGATAATTCTCTTTCAAGGGCTTTAGCTTTTTTTTCATTTTGTAATGAAAATGAAATATTAAATTTTGAAATATTTACAGATTGTAAAATTAAATCATTTTCCAAAGCAATTTTTTTAGATTTTCGTATAATCTTTTTGCTTTGATCAAAGAGTCCTTTCTGAAATAATATTTCTGCATAATGCAATGAATTATTCATTATTACTTCATTATTGGATTTAGAATGGTATCTATGAAGTGTTTTTAAAATATACTGATATAAGTAATTTTTTTCTGACGAAATATGTTTAATGAATTTTTGATTTTCAAATTTTGAAATGATTTCTGCTTCATCATAATATGATTGACGCTCTATAGTATCAAACAGCTTCAAATAATTTTGATGATCTTGCTCATTACTTTTTTTTAAGATTGATAATCTAAAATATCTTTTTTCACTCTTACTTAGAGACTTTATTAATACAAAGAGATCGTTAGTTGTTTTCATATATAAGAAATTTTAAATTATCTTATCAAAGATCTGTAATTATTTTTTTTAATAATATAACTTTA
>JASGCW010000168.1 GCA_030053945.1 Limnohabitans sp. | reverse complement strand
ATTACACAAAAAAAATCGAAGCAGAGCTTCGAGGAATTAAACCAAAGAGATTAAAATTCCCTCGCTTTCAGTTTTCTGCAACTTATTTGCATAAGTTTTTCTAAATAATAAAGAATCTTTTTTTGAAGTTATTTCAAATACTGTATTGCCAAAATTTTTGTACCCATTAAAAGTACCAACTGTGATAGAATCCCCTTCGCTATTAGTTTCTTTAATTAAACCACCACCTTTTTTAAAAACCAACTCATTACAAACTAACAATGTTTTTTCTGAACTCAAAACTATAATTTTGAACTTTCCTTTTCCAACAGTACCACTATGAAACTTGTGTGTATATTTTTTATTACTCAAGTTGAAAGTGTAATTAGTACTATCAGTTAAGTTTGCCTGATATTTTCCGATAAGTTTTGAGTTTGATTTACAATTTAATAAGAGAAAACTAAAAAGTATAAAAGTTATAATTTTCATATATGTTATTTGGATGTTCTGTTTAGCTTGCAGGTTAACGTCAGTCTGTGAAAAAACTCCACAAACTCCGCCAAATATAGTTAAAAAAAGACCTTAAAAGATAGGACACGCACATAAATCTTCCTGACAATACACTTCAAAAAAAGAGGCATTTATGCCTCTTGTCATTCTATCTCAAAACTTTACCAAAAACCCATAATAATGTAATTAGAGCGGTTTACTTCACTCAACATTATTTTTTATAGGTGTTCAGTGATTACAATTATCTCACTTAATTCTTATTTTCATTGGTGTTCGATGAAAAAATTTACTTCACTAAGTTTATATTTTTAAAGGTGTTCAGTGATTACAATTCATTGTTGGCTCTTCGATGCCCAACGAAACCTTAGCTATTTGCTGTAGTTGTTTTCTTTCAACATCAAAAGCCATTCGCAAAAATATGCAAATGGCTTTTAAATTTTATTGAATGTTGTTTAGAATTTTCCGTTGTTGTTTTTCCAATTTTCTTTCGGCGTCATTTTTTCTATTACATCCCAATGTTCTGCGATTTTTCCGTTTTCAACTCTGAACAAATCGTAAAAAGCATTGTGGTCTTTTCCAAAATGTCCTTCACTTACAACCAACACAAAATTACCTTGTCCAAGAACTCTATGAATTTTGTCGTACTTTAAAAAGATACCTTGTTTTGCTAATTCTCCAAGAACAGCTCCAAGTCCTGAAACTTTGTCTGGTATCATTGGATTGTGTTGAATATAATTATCACCATCATAATAACCTGCTAATTTTTCCATTCTTCCGTTTACTAGAATATCATCAACAAAAGCTCTTACCAAATTTTTATTGGCTTCTGTTCTGTTAAGGTCTTTTAGTTCGGTTGTTCCGTCTATCATAGTGTGTCCGCTTGGGTTTGGTTTTGCAGTTTCTTGCAAATTGTCCCAATGCTCAACAATTTTTCCATCTTCAAAACGAAAAATGTCAAAGCCAATTTTTGGTCCGAAAAAATTATATTCAGTATGAGTGAATACAAAATCTCCGTCTTGAAATGCACGAACAGTATTTACTTTTGCTGAATTTGGAGGTAATGCTTGTAATAAAGCTCCAAATCCAGCAAGTCCGTCTGCAACACCTAAATTGTGTTGAATATACTTATTTGGATTAATGTAACTTACAGGTTCTATTGCACCTGTTTCAATTGATTTGAGTAGGCTTACTACTTTTTCTTTGTTAGAAATTTCCATTTTGTTTCCTTTTTCTGAATTTGAAATTGAGTTGCGACTCGTGCTACAAGAAGATAATCCAACTCCTAAAATTATCGTTGCACCAAGTATTATTTTGTTCATTTTACTATGTTTTTTAAATACAATGCAAAGATGCGACGAGCTGTAAAAATGAAAAAGGTAGTAATGTGCCTTTGAATGATACTTTTACGCCAAAGTATTTTTTTCTCTAAATTCTGTTGGCCTAATGGTTGAGTGTTTTTTAAAATATTTGATAAAATTAGTCGGTTCTTCAAAGCCTAAATAAAAGCAAATTTCTTTTACGCTTTCGTTTGTGTGTGCTAAAATTCTTTTGGCTTCTAACATTATTCTATCGTCAATAATTTCTTTGGGTGTTTTTCCAAATATTTTTGAAGTTGCATGATTTAAACGCTTTTCAGAGATTAGCATTTCTTTGGCATAATAGTTTACTTGCTTTTGAGTTTTATAATTTATTTCAAGTAAATCTTTAAAAAGCATTACATAATCAAGGTTAGCATCTTTTTTTATTTCAACGAAATTTTGCTTTCTTTTTTCTCTTTCTGAATAGAGCAAAAAGTTGTGCAACAAATTTTTTAAAATATCAGCTTGTGAATTATCTCTTACATTCTGTAACTCATTTGTCATTTGTTGCAGAAGTACGGCAAATAATTTTTTGTTATTTTCAATTTGAATTTGTGAAACTGAAAATAGGTCGTTAAATAAAATATTGTTTCTTAAAAATTTGGTATCGGTTTCTGTTTTACAGAAAAAGCTGTCAGTAAAAATAAATGCTTTTGCTTCAAATTTTGTTTTGTTATCAAAGCGTTGAACTGTGTCTTTATTCAGAAACAGCAAAGTATTTGGTTTAATCTTTACTGGATTAAAGTCAACCAAATGAGTTGGGTTGCCTTTCTGAAACCATAGAATATGATAAAATCCTGTTCGGTGAGTTGTCGTTAAAGTGTCTTTAAAATTCTTATATAGTTCACCAATGTCAATAATCTCAAACTCCTGTGAAAGTCCTGGCTTGAAGTCATATTTTTTAATGTCTGTTGTCATTTGCAGGGTGTCGGTACAATTACAGCTAACGTCAGTCTGTGAAAAAACTTCACAAACTGCGCCAAATATAGCTAAAATAGTTTGTTTGAAAAGAAGTGTTTTCGTATTTTTAGTAATGCAACATCCCGAAGCTTCGGGACAAGGAATCTCCCGTAATCAGTCACATTTATCGAGTTTAGAAGATAAAATTACTTCTGATAATTATGCTCGTTTTATAGATGCTTTTATCAAGTTTATGGATCTTGATAAAAGAACTATTCAAAAAAAAGAAGCGTTTATGCCTCTTGAAATCTTCATAACCTTAATTCGATATTCCCATAGTTGACGGAGCGTAATCGGTAAGCTTGCCCTGAGTTTATCGAAGGGTTCAACAGAGGTTTACTTCACTATGCTTTCATTTTTAATAGGTGTTCAATGAATTTATTTACTTCACTTAGTTTTTATTTGCTTTTTGGTGTTCAGTGATAAAAATTCATTGTTCGTGCTTCGCACGCTACGAAACCTTAGCTGTTACCAGCTGGCTGTTATATTTATTTTGTTCTTTTAATTTTTTTAGGATTTTGTCTTGTATCGAATACATCGAAAATTTCAATTTGATTTTTATCAGAGTTAATCCAATATATAATTTTGTAGTTTTCACATAGAATGTATTTAAAATCTCTACTTGGATTTTCTAATAAATCTTCTTTTTGACCAATTTCTGGATGTTTTGAAGTTTTGTTGCTTCCTCAGTAATTCCTAATGCAATTTTTTTGGCTACATTCGGACTCGCTTTTTCTTTGTAATAGTTAAAAATCGCTCGTAATTCTCCTTTTGCAAAATCTGTCCAATATATTTTTAACTCCATTTTTCAATTTCAGACATTAGTTGGATTGATTCTGTCAATCTTCCATTTTCCGAATCTTTAATTGATTTATCGATTCTTTTCTGATATTGTTTAATAGTCATAGGTTTTAAAGCTGTCTCTTCAATTGCTTCCTTTTGAAGTAATTTTTCCAAATGGGATATAGCTTTCTCACTCTCAAGTTTGAGAAACTCTTGAATAAATAATATTTTCCTAGTTTGCAAATCCATAATCAACACCTTTAATTCTCAAAATTACAAATTATATCCAAACGAATGTTTTTTACCACGAATTTTTTAATCAGCTTACTGGTAACGTCAGTCTGTGAAAAAACTTCACAAACTCCGCCAAATATAGCTAAAAAAAGACCTTAAAAGATAGGACACGCACAAAAACCTTCCTGACAATACACTTCAAAAAAAGAGGCATTTATGCCTCTTGAAATCTTCATAACCTTAATTCGATATTCCCATAGTGGATGGAGCGTAATCGGTTTACTTCACCTAACATTAATTTTTATAGGAGTTCCGTGAATTTATTTCGTTCAACAGAGGTTTCATTGTTCGTGCTTCGCACGCAACGAAACCTTAGCTATTGGCGGTAGTTTTTTCCACATTGCATACTTGTTAGGTTTAGTTTATTATTTTTTGTATCTCTGTAAGCAACAATTGTTTCTCTCCTTCAGTCAAGTTATTATTATTCCCATCCAATGCGTATTGAATTTGATGTATATCTTGCTTACACCATTTTATCATTCTGTTAATTCCACTTTTAGTAATTATTCCATTGCTACTTTCAAATTTTGGAGGTAAGAACAGATGAACCAATTTGGTATAATCTTTCAACGCAAGGACAACTTTCCTGTTGTCTTCTTCTTGTTGCAAACCATATTTAATAAAGTGAGTTTGGTCAGAGCATACAGCTTTAATTTGCAGCCCATCAAATTCCGTCTGGTCGTGCTCATCAAATACCCACCATAGGTATTCTTTACCATCGACATACGTTCTGCTTTTATTTTTCTTGCTTATTGCCATCAATAGTTAATTCGATTAAACATTTTATATCCATATCATTTTCCTAAATAAAAGTTGCAGAGTTCAAGCCCAATGTTATTTTAGGTTGTGTCATCCTAAAATTCTAACTAACGTTCTTTTATTTAACTGAAAATTAAGTTTTTAAAAAATTAAAATCATCTACTGAGAGCTGATAATTCTCTACTTGTTTTTGCAATCTTTTTTGAACTGCTAGTTTTCTTTTTTCATCCAAATATAAATATTCTTTTGGATTATGGTAAGGAATATTCTTCACAATCATATTCCAAATGATGACTCCAAGTTTTCGAGCAGTTGCACTTATGGCAGATAAAATTCAAAAAAACCATCAAAAAATTAACTTCAAAAAAAAAGAGGCATTTATACCTCTTGAAATCTTCATAACCTTAATTCGATATTCCCATAGTGGGTGGAGCGTAATCGGTTTACTTCACCTAACATTAATTTTTATAGGAGTTCAGTGAATTTATTTCGTTCAACAGAGGTTTACTTCACTAAGTTTATATTTTTTATAGGTGTTCAGTGATTACAATTCATTGTTGGCTCTTCGAGCCCAACGAAACCTTAGCTGTTAGCAGATCGGTTGTTTATACATTATCGTTTCACAGTTTGTTTCTTTAACAACTTCAATTGATAAAATGACTTGTTTATTTGATTTTTAGTCAAACCCAAACTTCTTTATTAATAGTGAATCAGTAATTTCTTTTTCAGGATTCACAATTATTCTTTCAGGATATTCTGGATTGAATTTTGCAAGATAATAAGTACCTATTTTTAAATCGCCTTTGAATTCTATTTCTCTTGATGAGGATGCAACATAATAGTTTTTGTATAATCCTGTTGCGTTAGTTGTATCTAATTTTCCATTAACATAGTATGAAAAATTATAATCCGTAGATTTTCTCTTTTCTCTTTTTGAAATGAATTTTACAACTATATATTTTCCGTCACTTTTTACTTTATTCTGTATATAATTATGTCTAACTTGAATAAATACAATTACACTGATAAAAAGTATTAAGTAGTAATGTCCAAATGACAATTTTATTTTCATTAAGTATTTGCTTTTTTGTTTTTCGCAATTTTTTGGTCAACTGTCTGCCAACGGCAGTCTGTGAAAAAACTTCACAAACTTACCCAAATATAGCTAAAATAGTTTGTTTAAAAAGACAAATTTTCGTATTTTTAGTAATGCAACATATCCAAGGAATCTCCCGTAATCAGTTACATTTATCCAGCTTAGAGGATAAAATTACTTCTGATAATCCTGTTCGTTTTATAGATGCTTTTATCAAGTTTATTGATCTTGATAAAAGAACTATTCAA
>JASGCW010000050.1 GCA_030053945.1 Limnohabitans sp. | reverse complement strand
TTTTAATATCTCACTAATATCCTTACCACTTTTTTCTTGGCATATAAAATTTAATATTTCTAGTTCTCTATCAGTGATAGACTCTATTATTTCTTCTTCCGAAAGAGAATTAGAGGTGTTATTTTCAGTAAACAAACTGAATATTTTATCTTTTACTGTCGTAGAGAAATATTGTTCTCCTTTTGCAACACTAGTTATAGCTTCCTCAATGTTTTCACCTGCACATTGTTTAGTTAGATAACCACTAGCACCTAATTTGATGACTTCTTTTATGATTTTTGCATCATCATAACTTGAAAGTATAATGACTTTACAAGTAAATCCTTTTTCGTTAAATTCTTGTAAAACTTGTATTCCATCTTTTTCAGGCATATTTATATCCATCACTAGTACATGTGCATCGTTTCTTGCCACTCTGTCAACTAAATTTTCTCCATTCAAAGAATGTCCGATAACTTCAATTAACGGGTTGTTTTTGAGAACGGCTAACATTCCGTCTATAAGAACTTGGTGGTCGTCAGCTAAATGAACTTTTATTTTTGTCTCCATAAAATCTTATTGTTAAACAAATTTAACTATATTATTAATACGAGTAAATAGCTATTTTTAATGATTTTTTTCTAACTAAATTTAGTTAGAAAAAAATGATAAATTTTTGTTTAATATTGATTTTCAATTAGTTGTATAGAGTGGTGAAAAACAAACTACAAATAACAAACTACACTCAAGGCGAAGCCAAACTTAGCGAAGCCTAAATAAGTCCTAATATTTTTAATGATTGATAATTTTTTTGTCCTTAAACTACGGGAATATTTTTTTGTTATTTTCTATATTTTTAAGTTACTTTCTAAGTAACAAAGAAATAGCTGAATAATTACAGATTTAAGAAATAAAAAATCCCGAGATATACTCGGGATTTCGTCGCACTAATAAACTAAGATGATAGGTTTATCGTAATCGATCCACAGATTTTACAAGATCTTCATCCTTCTTTATGGCTTTGTTAGCTAAGACTAACAAAAAGATAGTTAAAGCAGGTAAGAACATCCCAATACCCTTCTCAGATGCATTTTGAGCATCTCCAGATAAATTTAGTGTACGATACACAAATAATCCTAGTAAAATTAAGTTTAATATCATATTCAATCTGTTCATCACAAATTGTTGTTGTCTTTTTTTGAAAGAAAGTAAACTAAGTAATGATAAAGAAGTACTCAAACCAAAAAATACAGTATATAATATATTAGACATAAAATATACTTTTGTATTGTTTTCAATCCATAAATGAAATAAAAACGGTAGCACTCCCATAACGATAAATGCTAGACCTAAATACACACTTTGAATCCTTTGAATCATTATTACTAAAATTGTGAAGCAAAAATATATTTTCTTTTTCTAAAAAACTATTGTTTACTTAAATAAAATTTGTATTATTGCATAAACAATCCGTAAGCACTTCATACTTCGGAACATAAGTTTTCAATAAAAAATTCGCATTGCATTTAACTCCCTAATTAACTATAAAGCCAACATCTATTTATGTTTGATATTTCTGTTTTAAAAGAAATGAAGCTCAATGAGCTACAAGAGATTGCAAAAGTCGCAAAAATAAAAGGTTTCAAAACTTTAAAGAAAGAAGAATTAGTTTACCAAATTTTAGACTATCAAGCTGCAAATCCAGATAAAATTACTCCGGAAGCTAATAGTAAAACTGAAGAACCTGTAGAAGTAAGTAAGCCTAAAAGAGCTAGAATACAGTCAGAAAAGAAAGAAAAAACTAAGGAAAAGACTTCTAAAATTGAAAATGTTCAGCAAGCAATAACTTTTGTTGCTGAAGAAAGTAAAGAAAAGTCTGAGGAAAAGCCGAAAGCTAAACCAAATAAAAATGCTAAAGCCAATAAGTTTCAACCAAAAGATAAAAAAAATCAAAGTGTTGAAAAAGAAAAGGCTCCTGCAAAAGTTGAAATTGAAAAAGTTGAAGAAGTAGATACTGCTACTCTAAACACTTCTAAAAACAACGAAGTTCCTGTTGAGACTCCTACAGCTACAGATTCTGAAATTCAGCAGGCTAATACTGCTCAGCATAGCAATCGAAATAACAATAACAATAACAATAACAACAATACTACTGCTAATAATAAATTTAAGAAATCAAATAATTTCCGTGAACCAGATTATGAATTTGAGGGAATTATAGAAACTGAAGGCGTTTTAGAAATGATGCCAGATGGTTATGGCTTCTTACGATCATCAGATTATAATTATTTAGCTTCTCCAGATGATATTTATTTATCTACTTCTCAAATAAGATTATTTGGTTTAAAAACAGGAGATACTGTAAAAGGAGTAGTGCGTCCTCCAAAAGAAGGTGAAAAATATTTCCCTCTTGTAAAAGTTTTAAAAATTAATGGTCACGACCCTCAAGTGGTGAGAGATAGAGTTTCTTTTGATCATTTGACACCTGTTTTTCCAACAGAAAAATTCAAGTTAGCAGAAAAAAGTAGTTCAATCTCAACTCGTATTATAGATTTGTTTTCACCAATAGGAAAGGGGCAACGTGGAATGATTGTTGCACAACCTAAAACAGGAAAAACAATGTTGTTGAAAGATATTGCAAATGCTATTGCTGCAAATCATCCTGAAGTTTACTTATTAGTTTTACTAATTGATGAAAGACCTGAAGAGGTTACAGATATGCAACGAAGCGTTCGTGGTGAAGTTGTTGCTTCAACGTTTGATAGAGAGCCTCAAGAACACGTTAAAATTGCTAACATTGTGCTAGAAAAGGCAAAACGTTTAGTAGAATGTGGTCATGATGTAGTGATTTTATTAGACTCAATTACTCGTCTAGCCCGTGCTTATAATACTGTACAGCCAGCTTCAGGTAAAGTTTTGAGTGGAGGTGTCGATGCAAATGCATTACAAAAGCCTAAGCGTTTCTTTGGAGCAGCTCGTAATGTTGAAGGAGGAGGTTCGTTAAGTATTATTGCTACAGCTTTGACGGAAACAGGATCTAAAATGGATGAAGTGATTTTTGAAGAATTCAAGGGTACAGGAAATATGGAGTTACAATTGGATCGTAAGATAGCAAATCGTCGTATTTTCCCAGCTGTTGATTTGACTTCTTCTAGTACTCGTCGTGATGATTTATTATTAGATGAAAAAACAATTCAACGTATGTGGATTATGCGTAAGTATCTTGCAGATATGAATCCTGTAGAAGCGATGGAGTTTATTAATGATCGCTTTAAGAAAACAAGAAATAATGAAGAGTTTTTAATTTCTATGAATGATTAAAAAAACATAGCTTTTGATGATAGCCCTTAAATAATTTTATTTAAGGGTTTTTTTTAACAAAATATGAGGAAAAACCGTAAAAAGAGAAGTTTTTATATCTGTAACTTAGAGGTGTAAAAAAACTTTTTATTATGGAAAATTTAGATGATTTTGAAGATATTAATTTTGAAGAATTAGAGAATGATATACTTCAAATAAAAGGAACGTTAGTTGAGATTGAAAAAATTTCAGCTGATAATAGTGTCAAATATTTAAACGGAATTTTAGTTAAAACATTTATTTTGAATATTTTATTTTTAACTGGGTTATGTTTTCTGATTTATTTTACTAATTTTTCGAATTTAATTTTAATATTACCTATAATCAATTTTTTGCTATTAGTTTATTTTGATTATGATTTGTTTAAAAAAATATATACCATAAATCCAATAGAAATTGTAGGCAATCAAGATGCAAATAAACTTAAACAAATAATTAAAATATCACAAGGACTATATTATTTGTCTGCTGCATTTTTTATTGTATCAATATTTTTTATAGGATTTGTAGTGAAATTATTGTGTTAGGAATTATTGTAACTATTCAGCCTATCAAATTTTTGACTATTCAGATATTTTTTATTGACTTGAATAACTTAAAATGACATAAGCATCAAATAACAATATCCAAAAAGCAAATAAATTCAAAAGAATAAATCAAAAAATTCAAAAAATATTGCAATTTGGAGTTTCAGAATTTTGAATCATTTAAATATTGAGATTTATTTAGCTTCGCTCAGTTCGGCTTCGCCTCAAGTGTACTTT
Organism: Limnohabitans sp.; assembly: GCA_030053945.1. Taxonomy (GTDB): domain Bacteria; phylum Bacteroidota; class Bacteroidia; order Flavobacteriales; family Flavobacteriaceae; genus Flavobacterium. Next base: position 24,738 of record JASGCW010000050.1, on the reverse strand, counting down.
GTTATTTGTATTTTTATCATTTATATAACTCGCTCTAAATAGTTACGAATTATTTAACTTTAACGTGTGAAAATTAGTTTGTTATCTTTAGAAAGATTGGCGTCAAACGCATAGCCTTCATAGTTGAATCCTTTTAACTCATCAAGTGTTTCGATATTATTATCAATGATATAACGAACCATTAGCCCTCGTGCTTTTTTGGCAAAGAAAGATATCATTTTTAGTTTTCCATCTTTATAATCTTTGAATTCAGGAGTTATAATGGGCACTTTTAGTCTTTTTGTGTCGATAACTGAAAAATATTCAGTACTTGCTAAATTTATAAATAGTTCGTTTTTCTTTAATTCTTTATTTAAATTATCAGTTAGAATTTCTTTCCAAAAAGAATATAAATTTTTATTTTCACCTATAGCTATACTAGTTCCCATTTCTAAGCGATAGGCTTGCATTAAGTCTAATGGTTTTAAAATTCCATATTGACCAGAAAGTATTCTGACTTTATTTTGTAAAATTTCTAATTTTTCTTCTGGAATGGTATATGCATCTAGTCCTTGATATACATCACCATTAAAAGCATATATAGCAGGACGCGCATTTTCGGGAGAAAATGGAGTTTTAAATTTTTTATTTCGTTGCCAGTTCAATTCTCCTAGTGTGTCTGAAATATCCATTAATTTAGACAAATCATTTGGTTTCAATGTTTTTAAAACTTTAACGATTTCTTTTGTCTGTTTTAAAAATATTGGTTTTGAATACCTTTCAGTAGGTAGTTTTTTTTCAAAATCTAAAGATTTAGCTGGAGATATGACAATTTTCATTTTTACTTTTTTACAAATATACTATTCTTGATTTTTTATAAGGGTTTTTCTTTTACCTCTTTAGTAGCGATTGCAGATACTTTATTTTCTTCATTGATTGTTACAAATAATTCTCTTTTGTATAGTTTTTTCTCATATTCGATAGCGTATCTAAAAGTATAATCATTTGTGGTTTTATTGAGGCTTATATCTATGAGAGATAAAGAAATAAACTTGCCATTTCTAAAATTTACTTTTTTGCAAACTTCAGTTACTTTTTCAATGGTTGCATTTTTTATTACACTTTCTGTAGCTTCTTTAGATGAGAATGGCTTGAATTTTGAAGTGTTGCAGGCTTCTAACAATCTCTTCCCTAATGCATAAGCCTTATTGCTTTTTATTATTTCAATATCATTTGATTTTAATACAATAATAGTATCGTGTTTTTTGCTTTTGCAACTAAATAATAGTGCAACGGACAGAAAAACAGTTATAGCTTTTTTCATTTTTTTATTTTGATGATAAGTTTGTTTATTTTAAGGATATAAAGATAAAAAAAATAGTCACTTTTTTAGTGACTTTTAATGTGCGCTATGCTTACCATATATCTATATGGTGCAAATCCCGAGCAATCCCAATGTCGTCAAGTTAAGCGTGTAGTTTGTCAATTCGAAGGAGGAGACTTGAATGAAGCGAACAAGCAAAGCAAATCACATAATCTTTTTAAATTCAAAATGATAAATAATTATGATCTAGCTTAAAACTTATTGACCTCATAATATTAGTCAATGAGTATCGTTAACCAAGAGTAAGGATGTTTATCGAGAGGTAGAATCGGAGGGAAGCTGGTAGCAAAATTGTGACCGAATGAACATAAATATGCTATAAGGTATTCCTTTTGGGTTAGTGGGTATTAGACTGCAAAGCCCTATAATTAGACATAAACAAGGGTAGTAAATTATATCGTTTACCACGAAAGAGAATGAGTGAGCCTTAGGAAATCTCTGTAATCAAGTGGAAGTTAGCCATGCGAAATGGTAAGACAAAGCCATTATAGAAAAGTTAGCAGAGACCATAGTAGTGAAGAAGTTTCTGTAATAGAAATGGATTGAAGTATCGAATCCTTAAGGCTGATGTTTTTTTGATGCAATAGTAAAAGCCAAATTAGAAATAATAAAAAAACATCAGCAAGTTTTTTTAACATTGCATTTATATCTTGGATCTAATATTTTTCATTTTGCTACTCAAACAGTTCTACTTTTTTGTCAAAATCTGCATTTAATTAGTATTTAAAAAAGAGGCTGCCCAAAAAAGCATATATTTATCTTATTTCATTTCGACAATAACAGAAGTAGTGTTATCCAAATATTAGTTGTTTTTTTTTTGGTCGAATTGATGACAAAATTGCGGTTTTCAGACACCCTCAGTTTTAATATTGTTTTAAAATTAGATACTTATCTTTTTAAAGTTGTCTAATTATATTTCATTTTTATTATTTAACTATTTTACCCACTTAAAATCATAATTAGTTGTATGTGTGTAAATTTTATGATAATGAATAAATTTATCAACATTTAACTTTAAGAATACACGACCCAAAAATGTAAATTAAATAAATATCTAATTCTGAAAACAATATCGAATTAAAAGAACGTGAATCATTACTAACTTTAAAATACCTCGAAAAAATTATTTATTAAAATTTATAGTATGACTATCCTTAAATTTTATATTACAAATTTGCAACATACAATTCAAATTAATGGTTAACTATTGTTATTATATGTTAACAAGTGTTAACTTGTTGTTTTTTTTAGGGACAGATGTGTTTTTGAGCTAATTTCAAGTTTTTTATTCTAGATAACAATTCGGGTATGTAACTATTTAGCCATTTATTTTTTAAACCACGAATTACACAAATTTGCTCAAATTCTTCACAGAAATGTAACCGAATAGAAAACGTTTTATTTAAATAAGCACAAATAACCGAGCTTTTGCATGGTTCAGAATTAGTGTAGTTTAAACGTAAGCTTATTTTCAATATAATAATTCGTGCAAATTTGTGACTCGAACGAAGTGAACACGTAAGCGAATTACATAGTCTATTTAAAATCAAAGAATAAACAATTACAATTTAGCTAGTAATTTATTAACTTGATGATATTTGGGAGGTGAGGTAAATACTGAATGGAAGTCTGTATGTACAAAACTGCAATGTACACCACTTTCATAAAACCGTCGTATATATGAATACATAGGTTGGTGTGAGAGGAAGACAAAGATACATTCTAAATGTATCTTTGTTTCCTACTCGATTAGTATAAACTTTGGAATTTTATCGGGTTGGATTCGTTCATTATTTGATAGACTTTTTCAAATATATCTTCTGTAGATGGTTTTGAAAAATAATCTCCATCAGTTCCATAAGCTGGACGGTGTGCTTTAGCTGCTAATGTTTCAGGTTGGCTATCTAAGAATTTATATCCTTTTTGTTCATCAACAATTTGTTGTAACATAAATGCAGAAGCTCCTCCTGGTACATCTTCATCTACAATTAACAGACGATTTGTTTTAGCTAAAGATTTTACGATATCGTGATTTATGTCAAATGGTAACAAAGACTGAATATCTATTACTTCAGCATCAATACCAACTTCCATTAATTCTTTTGCAGCTTGTTCTACAAGTCTAAGTGTAGAGCCATAAGAAACTATAGTGATATCAGTACCTTCTTTGATAGTTTCAACTACACCAATAGGAGTTTTAAATTCTCCTAAATTTGTTGGCATTTTTTCTTTTAAACGGTAGCCGTTCAAGCATTCAACTATTAAAGCAGGTTCATCACTTTCTAATAATGTATTGTAAAAACCAGCAGCTTTAGTCATATTTCTAGGAACTAAAACATGAATACCGCGAATAGCATTAATAATCATTCCCATAGGGGATCCTGAATGCCAAATTCCTTCTAAACGGTGTCCACGTGTGCGAACTATTAGTGGAGCTTTCTGTTTACCTGCGGTTCTATATTGTAGAGTTGCTAAGTCGTCACTCATAATTTGGATAGCGTATAACAAATAATCCAAATATTGAATCTCAGCAATAGGGCGTAACCCACGCATTGCCATTCCTATTCCTTGTCCTAAAATTGTTGCTTCTCGAATACCTGCATCTGAAACACGCAGTTCACCATATTTTTCTTGCATTCCTTCAAGACCTTGGTTTACGTCGCCAATGTTTCCTGAATCTTCTCCAAAAATTAACGCTTCTGGATATTTAGAAAAAATAGCATCAAAATTATCACGTAAAACCAAACGAGCATCTACTTCTTCAGCAGATTCATCATAAGTTGGCTTAATTTCATTTATCGAGAAAATATTGTTTTCTGATTGTGAAAATAGATGGGAACTGAATTTAGGTTGAATTTTCTCGATATAACTAGTTATCCAATTAGCTAAAATTTCTTTTCCAGATTCTTTTACAACCATACGTAATACTTTACGAGCAAGGGTTATAATATCTTTTCGGATTGGTTCTTTTATCGAAGCTAAATCTGATGCATACTTTTCAATAAAAACTTTGTTATCAGAAGTTGAGGCTACTGTATTTAAAATGCTTACTAACTCATCTCTTTCTGATTTGATAGGATTTGTAAAGTCAGCCCAAGCTTTTTTCTTGCCTTCTAAAACATCTTTTTTAGCTTGTGAGTCAATTTCGTCTAATTCTTCGGTTGTTGCTAAGTTGTTTTCTAACAACCATTTGCGCAGTTGCGCTAAACAATCAAATTCGGCTTCCCAAGCTAAACGTTCTGCATTTTTGTAACGCTCATGTGATCCAGAAGTAGAATGTCCTTGTGGTTGTGTTAATTCGTTAATATGAATAAGTACAGGAATATGTTGTTCGCGTGCTATTTGTGAAGCTTTTTGATAAACTTCAACTAATGCAGAATAATCCCAGCCTTTAACCTTCATTATCTCGTACCCATTGTTTTCATCGTCTCTCTGAAAACCTTTTAAAATTTCAGATATATTTTCTTTAGTGGTTTGGTGACGAGCGTGTACAGAAATTCCGTATTCATCATCCCAAACACTCATAACCATTGGAACTTGTAATACACCAGCAGCATTTATTGTTTCAAAGAATAATCCTTCAGAAGTAGATGCATTTCCTATGGTACCCCAAGCCACTTCATTTCCTTTTTGAGAAAAATTTGTTGTATCTATTCCTTCAACATTTCTATATATTTTAGACGCTTGTGCTAAACCTAATAATCGAGGCATTTGTCCGGCTGTAGGAGAGATGTCTGCACTAGAGTTTTTCTGTTTCGTAAGGTTTTTCCATTTTCCATTTTCATCTAAAGAATGTGTGGCGAAGTGTCCACCCATTTGACGACCAGCACTCATTGGATCAAAGTTCAAATCTGTATGACCATATAATCCAGCAAAAAACTGTTCGATATTTAGTTCGCCAATAGCCATCATAAAGGTTTGGTCACGATAATAACCTGAACGGAAATCACCATCTTGAAAAGCCTTTGCTAAAGCTAGTTGTGGAACTTCTTTTCCATCTCCGAAAATTCCGAACTTTGCTTTACCAGTAAGTACTTCTTTTCTTCCTAAAAGACTACATTCGCGACTAATGCGAGCTATTTTGTAATCATTTAAAACTTCAGTTTTGAAATCTTCAAAAGTCAATGCTTGTTTTTCTTCTACTTGTGCCATTTTTATTAACTGATAGGTATGGCAAATTTAAGCAAAAAGCGGATATAAACTAATTTTGTTGCGAAAATATTAATTTTATTATTTGTAATTTGAATGTTAAAAAAAGCGTTTTTTTTGATTTTAATTTAATGAAAAATCAATTTTTGAAAAAATAATTCAACAAAATATTTAATTTACATATAAATCAGAACCATTTTCTAGTAAATAATTGAATTAAAGTATTTGGAGATAAAGTAATTACAAATCTTATTTTCTGATGATAATTGTTTTGAGTTACTTCTAGTCCATTAGATGAGTAAACAGGGAAGAATAATTCAAAATAACCAGGTAAAATATTGAAATGAATACCGCTATCATAAGCAAATTGAATATTTTTAGAACTATTTTGATACAATGCTACATCACCATATAATTGAATCCAATGCCATAATGAAGAGTTTACATTTAATGAAGACATCCATTTGTCACCATATGGATTGGATAATTTTGATTTGAATCCGCCTTCTGAAATAACTACTTGCTGACTAAAAAAGCCTGTAGATTCAGAACGCCCATATAAATTTTGATCAAAAAAAACATCTTTTGGTGTATCTAAACCAAAACCATTATAGGTGTTATAAATAAAATAACCATTAAAAAGTCTAAGAGATAATTGATAGTTATTTTGAAAAAGTTTAGAATAATTTATAGTCGATACAATTTTGCCAAAATCATTTGAAATAGAGGTACCTACACCAAAACTGAATCCTTTGTTCATTTGATAATTTGAATAGCTATAATTTGCTGATATTTCTGAACTAAATAATCTGTCTGATGTGGTAGTATATTTGGTTTTTTCTCTATTTAAAATATTTCCTGATAATGAAACAAATTGTCTTTCGTTGCTAACAAGGTTTGTGTTTCTGAACTTGAAAAGTAGATAAGGAATGAATTTTAAATAGGCTGCATCATATACATAATGATATCTTGAACCGCCAAGCCCATACTGAATACCATAAAGCTTTTGATTTCTAAATATTTGGTTGTAACTACCTCCAAAATTACCCACTATTTGTTGGGTTTGACTTGAATAGGTTGGACTAACAAATACTCTGACTGGTTTTTCAATTAATGATTTATTCGCTAAAGTAAGAGAGAATAAAAATCCGTCGTATAAATTATATCCTAATTCTGGAGTATAGAAAATCTGATTGTATCTAGTGTCTTCTAGGTCAGTTAAAAAGTTAAATTTGATTGGTTTGTTTAGTATTTTTCTAAATGAATAATAATTATTTCGAGTATTAATTTCAGGTAAAGAATTGTTTTCATTTATAATTATTTTGTCTATTTCATTTTTTTGAAAAACTAATGTGGTGTCTTTTTTTACAGTATTTAGCCATTTTTCAAAAACAGTATTCTCATTTTTCTTACCTACAATTTTTACAGGACTGTATGCTTGATTTGTAGAGTTGTTTTTGATTTCTACTTCGACCGTTTCTATAGTTTTATTTATTTTTCCAAATTTATAATCTATTAGATTATTTGAATGAATAAAATTAGGGAAGACCCAATCTATGTTTTTAGTTGTGTTTTTTGTTAGAATCGTTTCAAAATCTAAAGAAGTTGTTTGGTTTGTTATATTCATCTGAAAAAATTCTAACAAACCTTTTTCAAGTTCTTTTGCTCCAATATAATCTCTTAAAAAGTATAGAACTGCACCAGCTTTATCTTTATTTGATATTTGTTCGTTAAATTTTATAAAACTATCTTTTGGATTGCCTATAGGCTGATCAAGATTTTTTCGTGCCATAAACAATTGAACAAAATTATATTGTTCATTAAAAAGTGTATTTGCTAATTTGTAGCCTTTTATAATTTTAAATCTAGATAGACCTCCAATTAATTTTTGATCAGGATAATTTTCTTCAATATATTTTATCATAAAATACGATTGAAAACAATCTAGAATATAACCGTCTTTTCTGAAATCAATTTTTAATGTAGATTTTAAATAATTCTGTAAATAAGCTTTTAGAAATTTTATTTCAAATATAAAATCATCTCTAAATGGGCTTAAAAAGGAGGGAAGTTGATTGAGTCCATAAAATGGATTTCGGTCATAATCGGCTTGTGTAACTAAGATTTTATTTTTTGAAATAATGCCTAAATTCTGATTTGTGAACTTAATAATTTTATCAATAATAATTGCTCTGTCAATAGTAGAAATCTTATTGCTAGTCAGATTAGTTTCAATCTTCATATCATCTATGTCAAAGATTTCAAAGGATGATTTTTTTTCAATGGCTAATTGAATTTCATTATCATTTTTTGATGAAAATTGTATGGTTTTCTGATTGTTTTGTTCTGTTGTATTGATTTCAGGTAGATTTGATGAAATGCTGAAATTTTTAGGAATAACTATTTTTAGATTAATTTCTTCATATAGATAATTAGCAATATCTTCAAGATTCTTGTTGCTATAACTATAAAAGACACCGTCCTCAGAACATTTGGCTATACTTAAGAAAGTGTTATTAAAATAAATATTTTTATTTTTATAACCATAACCTGTAAACTTGCTATCAGGAAGTTTAAGTTGATAATTGGCTTGAAAGCGAATAGATTCTTGCGGTTGAATTTCTTTGTCAAAATTAATTTCAATTAAGTCAATTTGATTTTCAATACGGTTCCATTTTAAATCATTGACGTTTTCATTGATTGATAAAATTGTGGTTTTCCCTCTTTCAGAATCGAAAGCATAATGAAAACTTCTGACAAACTCATCTGAAAATTTTTTGCCCAAAGGTGAAAATTTGTCAGAATAGGCATTTGTCCAATCGTTTACTATGATTTTTGAAATAGGCTTTTTTGAATTATTTTTAAAAATAATTTCTTGTTTTACTTCAAACGATTTATTTATTGTGTCATATACAGTTTCAATTTTTGTTTTTTGCTGTGAAAAACAAAAAGTGGTATAAAAGGAGAATAGAAAACAAATGTATTTCAAGTGAGTTTTTTTCAATGGTAAATTTTAGTTTATGCAATGTACAATTTTTATTAAATAGCTGCATAAAAAAAGCACTCAAACGAGTGCTTTTTAATTTTTTTAATCATGTTTATAAACTCGTTCCATTTCTATTTTTTCTGGAGCGTGTAAAACCATTGGGAATTTCTCCACTTTTACTGAGCTAATATCTAAACCAAATGCTTTTTCTTCGGATAGAGAAAAACGTTTCAAGAAGAAATAAGTATTCATAACAATTTTTTCATAGAAATTTAAGAAGCTATCATTAGAAAGATATTTTTCAGAAAGCACAAATTTAAAGTCACCTAATATTTTGTTTTTGTGTAGTGATTCATAACGACTCGTTACATCTACTTCACCTTTTTCCACCATATCTTTGATAACTTCTTTGAACATCAAGTTGATTTTTGTAGGCTCTCTAAAACCAAGATTGAAGTCAATTCTATAAAGATCATCTTTTAAGATTTCGGTTACTTTATATTCTTTTTTGTAAGGCTCGTTCAATACATTTACGTGTATAAACCAATAAATATCTGCACGTTTAGGTCTTTTTTGAAGAATTGAATACATTACTTTTTCTTCAATTTCATCTACTCTTCCTGCATTTGTCATATAAACTAAATGTGTAGCATATTTTGGTATCGATAAATCAACACTAAGTTCTGCTAATACCTTTTTATAATGATCGATTTTGACAACTTTAGTGTAGTTTTTGCTAATCTTTTTAGCAGAATACCAAATGGTCATAATTGAAATCAGTATAGCAGCAATTATAATAGTTACATAACCACCGTGAGGGAACTTATCTAAACAAGCAACAAGGAAACTAAATTCAATTGCTAAGTAAACAAGTATAAGTGGTATAATGATAAAAGCAGCAGTTCTTTTTAAAACTAAATAATACATTAGTAATAAGGTTGTCATAATCATACAAAGTACGATTGCTAAACCATAAGCAGCTTCCATTTTGCTAGATTCTTTAAAATACAATACTATTCCTATACATCCAGCTAATAATAACCAGTTTATGGAAGGAATATAAATTTGTCCTTTTTGGTTCGTTGGGTATGAAATTTTAACTTTTGGCCAAAAATTAAGTCTCATTGCTTCATTAATTAGCGTAAATGAACCTGAGATTAAGGCTTGCGATGCAATTACAGCAGCCATTGTTGCAATTACGATTCCAAAAGGTTGAAACCAATCTGGCATTATTAGGTAAAATGGATTACCATTGTGAGGATTTATTTGCTGAAGTGTTTGTCCTTCGTGTTTGATTAAATAAGCTCCTTGACCAAAATAATTCAATAAAAGCGCCACTTTAACAAAAATCCAACTAATTCTAATATTTTTTCGACCACAATGCCCCATATCTGAATATAAGGCTTCTGCTCCTGTTGTACATAAGAAAACAAATCCTAAAACGTAAAACCCAGCTGGATGAATTTTTAATAATTCATAAGCATAGTAAGGATTTATAGCTTTTAAAACAGATGGATTGTGTGATATTTGACTAATTCCTAAAATGGCTAGCATACCAAACCAAAGCATCATCATTGGGGCAAAAAATTTACCCACTAGACTTGTTCCAAATTGTTGAATAATGAACAATAAACATAAAATTGCGATAACAATGTATGGAACATTTTCTTTGATATCTGGAAAATAAATTGTAATTCCTTCAACTGCAGAAGCAACAGAAATAGGAGGGGTGATGATACCATCTGCTAGTAATGCTGAACCACCAATTATAGCTGGAACAATTAACCATCTTACTTTAGTTCTTTTTACTAATGCATACAACGCAAAAATACCACCTTCACCGTTATTATCCGCAGAAAGAGTAATTAACACATACTTTAAGGTGGTTTGTAAAGTTAGTGTCCAAAAAATTGCGGAAATACCTCCTAAAACCACATCACGACTTATGGCGTGAGTTTCTAAGATGGCCTTCATTACATAAAGTGGTGAAGTACCAATATCTCCATAAATTATACCAAGTGTAACAAGAATTCCAGCAATAGTAAATTTGCTGTGTAGATCGTGATGATGTGTAGAACTCATTTTAGATTAAGAATAAAAGAACAAAATTATAACATTTCTAAATATCAATTAAAAAAATGACAGATTTTTATTCTAAAAATTAGAAGAAAATGGTTAATTTCCTTTTTTAGAAATAAATCAAAATGAGAACTGTTTTTTTTATCTTCATAATTACTACTTGTTTTTGGGGTTGTAAGTCTAGTAAAACATTGATTCACAGTGTTAAATATACTAGTTTAAAAATTGATACATTACTGTTAGATGATAAATTGAGTTGTAGAGCGTTGTTAGTTGATAATGATAAAATTTGGTTTGCAGCTAATAGAGGCAAGTATGGCTGTTTAAATTTAGATGGTGAAGTTGTTTTTTCTGGAATTGCTGCTAGTAAGGATATAAAAATTGAATTTAGAAGTATTGCCCAAAATTCTAAGTCAGTTTTTCTATTATCAGTTGCAACACCTGCATTATTATATAAAATAGATAAGAGCTCTATGAATTTAGAACTTGTTTATACTGAATCAGGTGAGAAAGTTTTTTATGATAGTATGACTTTTTTAAATGAAAACGAAGGAATAGCTGTTGGCGATCCTACTTCTGAATGTCCTTCCATTATAATAACCAAAAATGGTGGTGTTTCTTGGGAAAAAATAGTATGTACTAATTTGCCCAAATTTGAAAACGGAGAAGCTTTTTTTGCAGCAAGCAATACCAATATTATCTATAGAAATGGTACTTTATTTATGATTTCAGGAGGAAAAAAATCAAGAGTTTTTTCATCTACAGACAAAGGTAGGACTTGGAAAACATTCGAAACACCTATAATTCAAGGTGGAGCAATGACTGGAGCTTTCTGTGCAGACTTTTATGATAAAAATATTGGTATTATAGCTGGTGGTAATTATGAAAAGCTAAGTGACAATTATAAAAATAAAGCCTTCACGACTGATGGAGGTAAAAACTGGGAAACTATTTCAGATAATGAAGCTTTCGGTTATGCTTCCTGTGTTCAGTTTTTACCGAAAAGCAAAGGAAATTCTTTATTAGAAGTTGGTGCTAATGGTGTTTTTTATTCAAGCAATCGTGGAAAAAATTGGACTCAATTAGTTAAAGATTCAGATTTTTTAGCTTTTAGATTCATCAATGAGAATACTGCTGTTGCTTCAGGTAAAAATAGAATAGTAAAATTTACTCTAAAATAAAATAGAGAGCATTGCTCTCTATCTTCCAAATCTGCGTTCTCTTCTATCTTGAATTTTATCTAATAGTTTTTGTTTAAATTCAATTTCTAATTGCCTTAACATTATAATCTTTTGATTAGGAATAACTCCTTGTAAATTTTTGACTAATTGACGACGGTTGTTTTGAATGTCATTTTCTATTTGTTCGTCTTGTAGCATTAACTGTGCAGACTCTTTTTCTGATAATGTTATAGCATTTTCAGGTCTTAATTTATCCATTAATGCTTTTCTTTGTTTATGCAATTCCATATTTTTATCATCAAAAGCATTGAATATTGGCCAAAATCGTTGCGCTTCTTCTGGAGTTAAGTTTAGCCTTTCAGAAATATAAGCTATTCGCAATGCTTTTATGCGTTCTCTCTTTTCCTCTCTACGATCATTCCCTTGTCCGATAGACAATAATGAGGAGAGTAAAAAAACAATATAAAGTAATTGACGTTTCATCTTAATTTAAGTATTCGTTTACATATTTTTCAGTTTCATTTTTATCTAATAAAACTAATTCATTCTCTAGTTTAGTGATTTCTGCATCAGTAAGTTCATTTGCAATTTCATAAGTAGATAAATCTGATGAATAAGCTAAATATTCTTTTGTTGATATATTATTCTGCGTTTCTACTTGATTAAAATAGAAAAATGTCCCTAATGAAATAATGAGTGTAGCGGCTATACCAGATATCCATACTGACTTACGTTGCAAAAACGAGACTACTTTTATAGATTTTTCTTTTGAATTAATTTGAGAAATAATATTATCTTCAATATTTTCAAAATAATTTTCAGGTATAGTAAAACCTGTTGCTATCTTTTTGTTATTTTCTTCAAAATTGATACGTTGAAGCAACCTTTCTTCAAAAGTTTCAAAATAATCATTTGGTGTTACGAATCCTGTTGTTGTTTTTTCGTTGTTTTCTTCAAAATTGATGCGTTGAAGCAGTCTGTCTTCTAAAGTTTCAAAATAAAACTCAGGTGTTTTGAATCCAGTTGAAGTTTTTTGAGTAGTTTCTTCAAAAGAAATTCTTTGCATTAACTGTTCTTCAAATTCCTCAAAATAATTTTCAGGGATTTTAAAGCCAGAGTTTATTTTTTTACTACTTTCTAAATCAAAATTTTTCATAACATTCGTTTGACAAAATTAACATGAAAAGGTTTAATTGGAGTTCAAATAATCTTCTATTTTTTTTACTGCATGAAAATATGATGCTTTTAGGGCTCCAACAGAGGTTTCTAAAATTTCACTCATATCTTCATATTTCATTTCTTCAAAATATTTCATTTTAAAAACTAGCTGCTGTTTTTCTGGCAATGTGGCTACAGCTTTTTGTAATTTTAGCTGAATCTCATCTCCGTCATAATTTACATCTGCCTCTAGTTTGTTTAACATTTTATCTCTCAATTCTTCATTACTTATGCCACTCTTTTTAGCTCGTGCATTTATAAATGTAATTGCTTCGTTTGTTGCAATTCTATAAATCCAAGAGTATAATTTACTTTCACCTTTGAAGTTTTTAAGGTTTTGAAAAACTTTGACAAAAGTGTTTTGTAAAACATCATCAGTATCATCGTGATTAAGAACGATATTACGAATGTGAGCATATAATGGACGCTGGTATTCACGTATTAACCTGCGAAACGCATCATTTTGCGTTTTTGTATCCAATAATTCTGATATAAAATTTTTCTCGTCTTGCAATTGTTTTGTTTTTTATGTGTTTGACTAAAGATACTTAAAAAGGTTTAATTTTTTTAGATAAAGTTTGCAACTTTGTACCTTTGCAACTTTATACAACTACTATGATAGAAACAGTAATTTTTGATATGGATGGTGTTATTGTAGATACAGAACCAGTACACAAATATGCCTACTATGAGCATTTTAAAGAACTAAATATTCAAGTTTCTGAAGAAATGTATGCTTCTTTTACAGGAAACTCAACTAGAAATGTTTTTCAAAAATTAAAAGCACATTTTGATTTGACTGAAGATGTTGAAGATTTGATTTTAAGAAAAAGACATTTGTTTAATGAAGCTTTTGATACTAAACCTGATTTAGAATTGATTGAAGGTGTTTTAGATTTGATTAAAGATTTACACTCAAATGGTATCGAATTAATTCTTGCATCATCTGCATCAAAAGGTACTATAAATAGAGTGTTTAATAGATTTGATTTGAATCAATATTTTAGTCACAAGGTAAGCGGTGAGGATTTTCCAAAATCGAAGCCAGATCCTGCAATTTTTCTTCATGCAGCTTCATTGTCTAAAGCGCCTAAAGAAAATTGTATTGTGATTGAAGATAGTACAAATGGGGTTGTGGCATCTAAAAGTGCAGGTATAAAATGTATAGGTTATGATAGTCCTAATTCAAAATATCAGGATTTATCTTTGGCTGATTTGATAGTTAAAGAATTTAGCGAAATAAATATCAATGCGTTGTAATTAGCCAACAGCTCGTTTGAATACACTCAAACATTTTTCCCTAGCTATTTTGTGTTCAACCATAGGGGCTGGGTAGCTGTTTGTGTTGAGTTCAGGTATCCATTTTTTAATATATTTTAATTCGATATCAAATTTTTTGATTTGTTCTGTTGGATTAAAAATTCTAAAATAGGGAGCGGCATCTACACCGCTTCCTGCGGCCCATTGCCAGTTTCCTACATTGCTTGATAGTTCATAGTCTAACAATTTGCTAGCAAAATAGGCTTCGCCCCAACGCCAATCTATGAGCAAATGTTTACACAAAAAACTAGCGACTATCATACGTACCCGATTGTGCATATGTCCAGTTGCATTTAGTTCACGCATTCCCGCATCTACAAAGGGATAACCAGTTTTTCCTTCACACCACTTCTTGAATTTTAATTCATCATTTTCCCATTTTATATTGTCGTATTTTTCTCGGAAGCTTTTATTGATTGTATGAGGAAAATGCCACAGAATTTGCATAAAGAATTCCCTCCAAATCAATTCGTTTAAAAAAGTTTGATTTTGAAATTTCAAAGCATAAAGTACTAGCTTTCGAATAGAAACACTGCCAAATCGCAAATGCGGTGCTAATCTTGTAGTACCTTCAATAGCTGGAAAATTCCTCCTGTCTTCATAATTTTGGATCAAATTATTTTCTGTTGAATAGTTTGGCACTTTTATTTCTGATTTAGAAAATCCAATTTGCTCTAATGTAAGAAAGGGGTAGTTATGTTTAACTAGATTTTCTAAATAGTATTCAGAAGGATGAAGTTTTAATGGAGAGATTGCTAATTTTTCTTTCCATTTTTTTGAATAAGGAGTGTAAACTACATAAGGGCTTCCATCCTCTTTTACTACTTCATTTTTTTCAAAAATAACTTGGTCCTTGCAGGATTTAAAGCTTATATTTTTAAGTTTAAAGAATTCGTTGAGTTCTTTATCTCTTTTTCTAGCGTAGGGTTCATAATCGTGATTTGTATAAACGGATTGAATGTTGTTTTCGACGATTAATTTTTCAAAAATGTCTTTGGGTTGACCATAAAATACAGCTAAAGATTTATTTTTCTTTGCTAATTTTAATTGAATATTAGTGAGTAATTGATGAATAAATGTAACTCTAGCGTCATTTCGCTCTAGTAGTGAGAGTATATTTTTATCAAAAATAAAAATGGGTAAAACGTTTTCATTTTCAGTGAGTGAATGAAACAATCCTACATTGTCTTCTAATCGTAAATCACGTCGAAACCAGAATACTGTCATAATCCACCAAATAATTCTGTTAGTTTTTTTGTTCTAAATTTGAATATCTCATCCAGCTTTGGTTTTACAATAATAGGATGGAAAAGTTGTCCAATTATTCCAAAAGGAACTTTGTAATGTACAATGTCTTTCATAAAAACGCCACCATCAATTTCAGTAAAAAAATGCTTGTGATGCCAAAATGTGTAGGGGCCAAAGCGTTGTTCGTCAACAAAGTATTTTTTATCTTCCATATGAGTAATTTCTGTAACCCATTCCATTGTAATAAGAGGAAATGGTGAAATTTTATAATGTATAATCTGCCCTTGAAACATTGCTTTTTCATCACCCGAAAGTGTTGTGAATTTCATTGAATCTGGTGTTATAGTGTTTAGATTCTTTGGATTACTAAAAAAATTCCAAGCTTCGTCGAGTGAGATAGGTAATTTTTGTTTTGAATGTAGCGTATATAACATAGTTGTTATTTTGTTTAACAAATTTACATAAAAATTAAACAATATGTTTGTTTTTTTAAGGATTTATTAACAGATGATAATGATTGAAATTTTAACTTTGGATAATTAATTTATTCCATTTATGATACGTATTATAATAGCATTAGTAGTATTTATTTCTACATTGACGGTAGATGCCCAAATTAAGATTCCACAGGCAAGTCCAAAAGCAGATGTTTTTCAAACGGTTGGTTTGACAGATATTGAAATCAATTATCATCGACCTAGCATGAAAGGGAGAGTTGTTTTTGGTGATTTAGTACCTTTTGGTAAAGTTTGGAGAACTGGAGCTAATGAAAACACCACAATTTCATTTTCTGAAGATGTTTTAGTTAATGGAATGTCCTTAAAGAAAGGAAAGTATGCTATATATACTATTCCAAATCTTGATAATTGGGATATTATGTTTTATACAGATACTAACAATTGGGGTAATCCAGAAAAATGGGATGATGCTAAAGTAGCTTTGAAAGTTAATGTAAGAAGTGAAATTATAAACAAACCAATTGAAACCTTCACCATTGCAATAAATAATACTGATCTTAATTTTGCGACATTAGATTTTTCTTGGGAAAGAACTTTTGTAAGCCTTAAAATTGAAGTTCCTACTAACAAAGCAGCTTTAGCAAGTATAGATAAGGTTTTAGCAGGTCCTACAGCAGGTGATTATTTTTCTGCAGCTCAGTATTTTTTTAACTCTAATAGTGATTTGAACAGAGCACTGAACTATGTAAATAAGGCTTATGAAATGAATGAGAAAAAACCTTTTTGGTACACTCGTTTAAAATCTCAAATACAAGCTAAACTTGGAGATAAAAAAGGAGCGATTGAAACGGCTAAAATTTCATTAGAAGCTGCTAAAATAGCTAATAATGCTGATTATGTAAAAATGAATGAAGACAGCATTAAAGAATGGTCAAAAAGATAATACAAATCTTAGAATATTTAAAAAGTCTCCTATTTTCAGGAGACTTTTTAGTTTATAAGACTTCTTCGATATGTTTTTTAATGTTTGAAGCAATCTTTCTTGTAGGTAGGTCGTTTTCATCTCCATCAAATGGGTCTTCAATTTCTTCTGCAATTAATTCTAAACTGGCTAAAACATAGAAAATAAAAACCACTACTGGAATTACATAAAGTCCAAGATTAAAAACCAAACTATACGGTAATGTCATTATATAGAAAAAGATGAATTTTTTAATGAAGGCGCTGTATGAATAGGGTATAGGTGTGTTTTTTATTCGTTCGCAAGCCCCACAAACCTCTGTAAAAGATTGCCATTCAGAATTAAGAATAATCAATTGGTCGCCTGTGATTTTGCCTGCTTTATACAGTTCGTTTATTTTACTTATCATTATTTTAGCAATTTGATTTGGTCTGTGCTTAGTGTGATCTATTTCTAAGTTTAAATCTTCAATTAATTCTAAACTTACTTCTTCATTAGCTAAATGTTTTGATAAAATAGAAGCATAACTAGGAATTAATTTTCTAAAGAAGAATCTATCTTTTTCATCATTTAGCATTACAGATAGTTTGATAGCTAAATTTCTACTATTATTTACAAGTGAGCCCCATAATCTTCTACCTTCCCACCACCTGTCATAGGCTGTATTAGTTCTATATGCAAGTAATAGCGATAAAACAAATCCAACGGTTGTATGCAGTATTGAGATATTTTTTACGTGACTGCCATCTCCTAATTTGAAAATATTGGTTTCAAAATACCACACAATTCCAGAATATGCACCTATCAAAATCATCATAGGGATGAGTTGTCTGAAGGTGTCTGATTTGTGAAATTTAAAAATAAACGTAATCCAATCTTTAGGGTTGTATCTAATCATAATTAACTAATATAATTCCAAATATTTTTCTTTTTACCTAATTCGATAAAAACTTCTCTAAGCTTTTGATGTTCTGGTTTTTCCATTGAAGCATCGTCTTTTAGAAGTTTGATTGCATAATGACGTGCCATTTGCAATATGTCCTTATCCTTAACTAAATCGGCAATTTGAAGATTCAAAACGCCACTTTGTTGTGTACCCATAATATCGCCTGGACCACGAAGTTTTAAATCTACTTCCGAAATTTCGAAACCATCATTTGTCTTACACATCGTTTCGAGACGGATTTTACTTTCGTTGCTCAATTTATGTCCCGTCATTAAAATGCAATAACTTTGTTCGGCTCCACGACCTACACGTCCGCGTAGCTGATGCAACTGAGACAACCCAAAACGTTCAGCACTTTCTATAATCATTACCGAAGCATTAGGAACATTTACACCTACTTCAATTACGGTTGTGGCGACCATTATATTGGTTTTTCCTTCGGCAAATCTACGCATTTCTTCGTCTTTTTCGGCAGGTTTCATTTTACCATGAACAATAGAGATAGAATATTTCGGTAATGGAAAATCTCTCGAAATGCTTTCGTAGCCATCCATTAAATCTTTGTAGTCTAAGGTTTCTGATTCTTGAATTAAAGGATAAACGATATAAATTTGTCGTCCTTTTTCGATTTCATCTCTAATGAATTTCCAAACTTTCAATCGGTTTGAATCATAACGATGAACGGTTTGAATGGGTTTTCGTCCAGGAGGCAACTCATCAATAACCGAAATATCTAAATCACCATACAAACTCATTGCCAGCGTACGAGGAATAGGGGTAGCGGTCATAACTAAAATATGTGGTGGAAGAATAGTCCCACCAACCTCCCCAGAGGGGAGGCTTTCCAAGATTGCGCTTATTTTATGTATAACTTCATCAGTATTTCCTATAACTTCTTCATTAGTAAATCGAATTACTTTGTATCCAATTTCGTTAAGTATTTCTGTGCGTAATTCATCTATTTCTTTTTGAGTTTCGGTGTTGTGATATTCTCCATCAACTTCTATGATTAATTTCTTTTCCAAACAAATAAAATCAGCAATAAACATATCTATTATATGCTGCCTTCTAAATTTATGGTTCAGATTTTTATTTCTTAGGCATTCCCATAAAATGGATTCTGCTTGAGTACTTCTTTTTTTATTTTGTTCTTTTAATTCTTTTAAAAGTGCATAGGTAGAAGGTCGAGCAGTTTGATATTTTTTTAACACGTTCTCGATTTCCCCTCCTTTGGAGGGGTTAGGGGAGGCTGTTGCACCTTTCTTCCATAATTTACTACGTTGCTCCACACCAAAACGATGTTGCTCATCTATAATTGCTAGGCCAAGATTTTTAAATTGGACTTTATCTTCTAGGATGGCGTGGGTTCCAATTAAAATATCTAAACTTCCGTTTTCTAATTCTTGATGAATGATTTTTCTTTCTGAAGTTTTAGTTGAACCAGTTAGTAATTTTATATTTAAATTCAATGGGTTGGCTAACTCTGTAATTCCATTAAAATGTTGTGTGGCTAATATTTCTGTGGGTGCCATTATACACGCTTGAAAGCCATTATCTATAGCTAAAAGCATACTCATTAAGGCTACAATTGTTTTACCTGATCCTACATCGCCTTGTAATAATCGGTTCATTTGGGCAGGTTGTCCAAGGTCGTTTCGGATTTCTTTGACCACTTTTTTCTGTGCGTTGGTCAAATCGAATGGTAAATATTTGGTATACATTTCGTTGAAATAATAGCCAACATTTTCAAACGGGTGTCCTTTGATTTTGTGCTTTCGGACTAAATTCTTTGATATAAGTTGGAGTTGAATGAAGAATAATTCTTCAAACTTCAATCGAAATTGGGCTTTAGCTAATAGTTCTTGATTTTTCGGAAAATGTATATTGAATAAAGCGATATTTTTGGGTACTAATTTTAATTCTTCTATCAAATAGGAAGGAAGAGTTTCCGTAAACAATGCTTGGGTTTCAATAAACAATTGTTGCATTATTTTATTAATGACTTTATTTGAAATCCCTTTGTTGGCTAATTTTTCTGTCGAAGGATACACAGGCTGCATAGCACTTCGTAAACTAGCTTTGTGTTCTTCCAATAATTCCATTTCTGGATGAGGCATAGAAAACTGATTGTTAAACGAATTCAATTTTCCAAAAATAACATAAGGTGTATTGATTTTTATATTCTCTCGAATCCATTTTACTCCTTGAAACCAAACCAGTTCCATTTCGCCAGTTTCATCAATAAACGTTGCGACTAATCGTTTTTGGTTTTTACCAAATTCAACGGTTTTAATATGGATAATTTTACCTACAATTTGGACTTCTGTATTTATAGAAGGTACTAATTCATTGATTTTGTAATATCGTGTTCTATCAATGTATCTATTTGGATATAATTGTAATAAATCGCCATATTTATGAATATCCAACTCCTTGCGTAACAAGTCCCCACGCTGTGGACCTACGCCTTTTAAGTATTCTATAGGAGTATCAAGCAGATTTTTCATTCTATTGTTCTGTTCCTTTCAGCAAAGCTAAAATTAATTTTTCAGCCGTGGGCGTATTCATTCTTCTCAATTCTTCAATCAGCTTTTCTTTATCAGATTCTTTTATATTTGTTTCCGATTTGATAAAAGCTTCTTTGTTAGCGTGTTGAAAAAATAATTGATCTGTCCATTCGTTTCTAATTCCGTCAATAACCAAATGAATTCTATCGTGGTTCCCTCTATTTGCTACCGAATGGGTAAAATTAGCATTTATGTACCAACATTCGCCTTCGTTCATAATAAGTTGTTGATCATCTAAAATGAATTCAACTTTGTGGTTAGTTATAATGGGTATATGAATTCTAAACGAACCATCTTCATATCCTAAACAGTAATCTTTATGCGGTTTGATTTCAGCCCCAGCCGATAAACATAAGAGTCGGACAGAGGTTTTGTCAAATTTTAATTCTTCCAGAATTTCTTTAAAATAAAGGCATTTATCTAATACTTCGGTATAAATAACTTCCTTATTGTTTGTAGGTAAAGCATAAATGGTGTCTGATTTTCCTCCTTGCGACATCAACGCGATAGAAGACCAATTTCCAGTATAATCATTAGTGTTATAATGCTTTATCCAATTAGGAGTTAAAACCTTATCAAGATCATTTTGAAGAAGTTTTACATCAAAAGATAAAGGAAATCGTATATGTCTTACTAATGCTATCATCTTAGTCTCTAAGCCATTGAGTCATTTGAGGGAAA
Organism: Limnohabitans sp.; assembly: GCA_030053945.1. GTDB lineage: Bacteria > Bacteroidota > Bacteroidia > Flavobacteriales > Flavobacteriaceae > Flavobacterium. The sequence goes on along the minus strand of JASGCW010000050.1, from coordinate 3,581 downwards.
ATATCTTTATTCGTTAACCCCATCCATTCTAATAAAGGTAAACCAATATAATTAGCATTAGAAAAATTTTCAATAAGCCAATCCGATTGATTTTTGTATCCGTTAGGATGAAAAACAAATTCTATTGGCAAATCCAAATATTTAAGTGCGGCATATGACCATAACATCGTGGCGATTTCATCACCTTGTGTTGGCCATTCTTTAGGCATAGCATCGGTGCCAATTAATATTCTTTCATTACTAGAAGTTACAGCTATATGTCCCGCTTCGTGCAAAATATCTCCTGGATAAAGTAATTTGTCAAAATCTATTTCGATACCGTTTTGACTTATAGTAATACCAGGTAGAAAAGTATCTTGAGGTAATTCTTTTTCAATTACTTTGATTCCTATTTCTTCTAAGAAATTTATAATATTTGTTATTTCGTTCATTTACAAAATCAAAACTTTAACACAATATTCGTATTTAAAAATTTACCACAGATGCACAGATTAAATAATTTATTATATAAAATTTAATATTAATTTCCGCTAAGCGGATAATTTTATAAAATCTGTGCATCTGTGGTTATAAATTTTTTAAATGTTATTAAAAGTGAATTCCCTGTAACTTTAAACCTTAAACTTTTAAACCAAATCTGCATACCAAAACCCATAATCAAAAGCAGTATCATCTGTATCACAAGCCGAATTAGAAACCGTTGACTTTGGTTTTTCATATTTGCGATACACTACTTCGCCAACTTCAAATTCGATAGGTTTAGAGAAAATAGGTCCGTCAAATGTAAATGTATGAAACTCGCCATTTTCTCCGCAAACATCAACGTTTTCGGGTAAATCTTTGATGAATTGTTCATCAATAACTCTTCCAGCGAAACTTTTATCCAAATATTTTTCGTTGACACAAGTTACAATGGTTTTGAAACCCAAATCTAAAAATTCCTGTATCAAATCTGTGGTGTCTATTTTCCATAACGGAAAAACACCTTTGAAACCCGTTAAGGCTAGTTTGTCTTCTCTATATTTTCGAAGATCTTCTAAAAATATATCACCAAAAATTGAATGTGTAACCCCTTGATTTTTGAAATTAGTCAAGGTTTGCTTCATTATATCTTCATAGATTTCCATTGTGGGCATTTCGGGAATTTCCATTTTATGCAGTGGCAAACCTAAACTTTCGGCTTGTTTGTCTAAAAGTTCCGTTCGCACGCCGTGCATCGAAATACGGTTGTAATGCTGGTTTACACTCGTGAGTAACGAACTAATTTCAAATTCGTTAGCTTGTAAAATTTTATATAATGCCAGAGCAGAATCTTTACCACTACTCCAGTTAAAAATTGCTTTTGGTTCCAAGTCTGTTAATTTTAAGTGTAAACTTACGAAAACATTGTATTTTTGGAAAGATAATTTACAGATATGCGAATTCTATTTTTGTTATTTACACTTGTTGCATTGGGCCAACAAACAAAAAAAGTCGATTTTATTAAGCTAGATGCTTTGGTTAAGCCTGAATTTGAAACTAAATCAGTTTCTGGAAATTGTACTTATCAATTTAAGGTAATTTCTCCTATTGACACCATCAGAATTGATGCCGTGAAAATGGATTTTGAAGATGTAAAAATCAATGGTAAATTAGTTAACTACAAAAATTCAAACAAAGCTTTATTATTATTTGAAGGGTTTAAAAAAGGAAATAATATTTTAACTTTTCATTATTCGGCAATGCCAAAACAAACAATGTATTTTGTTGGTACATCTGATATATATCAAATTTGGACACAGGGACAAGGAAAATACACTTCGCATTGGCTACCAAGCTTTGATGATGTCAATGAAAAATTGATTTTTAATATTTCTGCCGAATATCGAAATGATTATCAGATTATTTCAAATGGAAATCTAGTAAATAAATCCTATAATTCTAAAGGGAGTCATATAACTTGGCAGTATCAAATGGAAAAACAAATGTCATCGTATCTGGTAATGTTGGCTATCGGAAATTATAAAACCTATAAATTAAAATCGGATTCAGGCGTTCCCATTGATTTGTATTTAAAGCCAGATGACGCAGCTAAATACGAATCAACATATAAATACTCCAAAGAAATTTTTGATTTTTTAGAAAACCAAATAGGAGTAAAGTACCCTTGGAGCATATACAAACAAGTTCCTGTTGATGATTTTTTATATGCTGGAATGGAAAATACTTCAGCGACTTTATTTTCACAAGATTTTGTGGTTGACGAAATAGGTTTCAACGACCGAAATTATGTCAACGTGAATGCACACGAGTTGGCACACCAATGGTTTGGTGATTTGGTAACCGCAAAAGAAGGCAAACACCACTGGTTACAAGAAGGATTTGCTACTTTTTATGCCTTATTAGCTGAGAGAAAAGTTTTTGGAGAAGAGTATTTCCAATTTGAATTATTGAAATATGCCGAAGAAATACAAAGCGCAAGTAAAAGAGATACCATTCCCATTTTGAACGAAAAGGCGAGTAGTTTGTCTTTTTACAAAAAAGGAGCATGGGCGTTGTATGATTTACGAACTTCTGTTGGAGCACAAAATTTTGACAAAGCAGTTAAAAACTATTTGAAGAAACACCAATTCAAGAACGTTACCACCGATGATTTTTTAACTGAAATCAAAAAAGTAAGTCCAAGGTTTGACACCCAACAATTTCAAAAAGAGTGGTTGGAAAGCAAAACATTTCCTATAACCAAAGCATTGCAATTGTTATCGAAAAATGCTTCCGTGAAACAATTGTTTGAAGTACAGAAGTTAGCCGAAATCCCTTTCGAGCAAAAGAAAGCGGCATTTATTCAGCTAATACAAACAGATGTTTATTATCCCATAAAACAAGAAATTATCTGGCAAACCGAAAAAGTTTCTTTTGAAGATAAAAAAGAACTTTTAGAAGCAGCTTTAAAAACAAATGATGTCAAAGTACGTCAGATAGTAGCCCAAACAGTTACTAAATTTCCGGTCGAATTCAAATCGCAATATGAGTCACTACTCAATGATAAATCGTATAATACAAAAGAAAATGTATTACAGAATTTATGTAATTTATTTCCTGAAAACAGCTATGATTATTTAAACCAAACCAAAGACATTCAAGGAATGAATGATAAAAGTTTTAGAACAGTTTGGTTAGGATTAGCATATAAAAACAATTCGTTTGATGCTTCACAAAAAGAGCAATTTTATAAAGAATTATTAGATTACGCACAACCCACTTACGACAGCTCCATCCGTAAAAACGCACTTGAAGTATTACTTCAAATAAACTCGCAGGATGCTCCTGTTTTAAAGGCTTTAGTAAATGCTGTTACACATCACAAATGGCAGTTTGTGGCATTTGCAAAAAACACTATAAGAGGAATGCTCAAGAAAGAAAATTACAAAAAGGCTTTTCAAGAGTTATTGCCGAGTATGAGTGAAAAGGAACAGCATTTTTTGAAGGGGGAGATGAAATAAAATACCCTTTTGAAATCATAACAATTAAATTTTAAACTATGACCAAGAAAATTTTATTTTATTTGAGTTTAGCATTTTCGCTAATTGGAACCCAACTTC
>JASGCW010000167.1 GCA_030053945.1 Limnohabitans sp. | reverse complement strand
ATAACAGAAATTTAAACAACTTAAAAATTGTACTCGCCTAAATGCACAACGGGTTCTACTAACAAAATATTTGAGATTCTATAAAAAATTGACAATATTATTTACTTTACATCACTATCATTTTACTCTCTGGATTTATTTGCAAAATGTCAAAAATTACAATTGCTACCCAAATCAATTACGCTATAATAGAAAAATTATTGGCTGATCTTGATAATGAAAATTCAAATCTTGATTTAGAGATTCCAATCAAATTTGAATTTCGTGGTTTTGGTATAATGTCCAATATCTGTTTGATAATTTTTAAATGGATGAGGATGAAGAAAGGAAAATTGATTATTAATGTAAAAATTGAAGATGATAAAAAAATTGAGGAGTTTGGTTCTTCTTATTTTGCTTTTTTAACTTTATCAACATTGTGGACAGTCACAGATATAGTTGATATTAATGGTGTTAATTTAAAACCCAAACTTCGCATTTATACTAAACTAATACATGATAAAATTGATTTTTTTCAAGGACTTCCTAATGATGAGATTTTGATTGCAAATTTTGATCATTTTTCCAAAGAAAAAGGTTTATCTCACTGGCTTTATTCTGATTATGAAAACTTTGCTCCTTCACCGAGCGAACTTCAACATACTGTATATAGAGCCTTTGAAGTTTTATCAAAAATATATAGAACTCGTTTCGAGGCTGTGTCCGGCAAAATTATTGACGATTTTGAAAAGCTTTTATGGGAACTCTTAGGAAACACTGACCAGCACGCTATAAGAGATTATTTAGATAAAAAAATGTTGTCACCTAATACCCGTGCTGTTTATTTTAGAATTTTGAGAAGCAATCAGAAAAACTATATTGAATATAATTCAGATGATATTCCCCTCTCAGAATATTTTAAACAAGTAACAGAACCAGAAGGTGATCACTTCTTTTTTGAAGTTTCAGTATTTGACAGTGGTCCAGGGTTAGCTCGAAGATTTCTTGGAGAAGGATGGCAAAAATCAATAACAACAATTGATGAGATTAATACAATTAAAAAATGTTTCGCTAAAGGATCATCTTCAGTTAATAATTGGATGGGAACAAATAAGGGGTATGGTTTAAATGATGTAATGAAAATTCTGACAGAGATAAATGGCTTCCTTAGAATAAGAAGCAATTTTTCTTGTACATACAGAAATCTTGTATCTAACCCATATACCGAAACGACTAATTTCGAAGAAATAGAACTTTTTGATTGGAATAAGGATTCTTCTTCAGAGTTTAGTAAAATGCCATTCGTAGAAGGAACATTACTAACTATGGCTTTCCCATTACCTTCAATCAATTTCTAATGAAAACGTGTTTTCTATTTAGTTTTACTAAAGAACTTACTGGCAAAAATTCTGGGGTTTGTAGGCGTAATGTTTTGGTGATTTTTTTCCCTTACTTAAATATCGGGGCAAATAAGGATGATATACAATTACAGTTACGAGAATATTTCTTTAGACACACTTTACCTGATAAATTAATCGTGATTTGTTTTGATTTTAATAAAGACGAAGTGAAAGAACTATTTATCAATGATTCTCAAATTTATGACTATATCCCAAAATTTAATCCAGATGAAAACAACATTCATGTTTTAAGTATAAATGGAAAGGGCGATTGTGAGGCAGTCATAGGAGAGGAAATTAGTAGTGATTTTTTGCAAGAAGTTTATAGACGTGGGATGACAAATATTTTTAATGCAAATGGTGGACAAATAATAGCACAATCTGCACATCATTTCGTTTTTCCATCTGGAAAGCACTGTGACAGATTTCTCAGAACTGGTAATGTTTTACTTCACGGCTCCGACATATTATTTATAGCATCTGCTATTGTATTATATTTTAAAAGTAAAATTATAGAAAATATTTATTGTGACACATCTTCAATAAACTCCTTGGCATATGCTTATATAAATTTACTCAGGGATTTAAAAGTATTATCTAATATAGTTCATGTGGAAAGTTTTGGATCATATGAACTCTTTGAGAAGTCGACTTTTAAAGCAAAAATTGGGAGCCTTTTTTTGATTTCCTCATCCACTTCTGGAAGTATTTTAAAAAGGATGTCTACTGAGGGTAAGAGTAAAATAGCTCTTGAAAATATTTGTGTTGTCTATGGGTTAAATGTGGAACAGGAGTACAACAAAAGAATACTTTGCGACTTAACTTTCGATTCTAATAAAAATCCGAAAGGCTTGATACCTTTCACGAGCTATAATGTTAAAAAAGGTAAGCCTTGTGTTTTATGCGAGAATGGTTCATGGCCTGTAAAAGTTGAAGGTGATGTTTTTCTTTTGGAAAAACCATCTGTAATTGGGCATAGAATAACTATTAACGATGCGCCACTTTTTCTTAAAAATTTTTCAAGTTATTATAAACCAAATAAGGACGAAGATGCCATTATTAGGTGTTTTTATAAAGAGGCTTCCACAGGTAAAAAATACGATCATTATATAAATGTTGATAGACTATTTGATTTATGGAATACAAGAGGTAATGATAGTTGTCTATATAAAGAGGTCTACCAGCGTTTAGAAAAGTTTATTTCTCAGAATATCCCAGCAACGTTAAGATATATGGTAGTACTACCAGATGCAGCCTCTCTTAAACTTGCACGTATCATTAAGGATATCCTGAATATTAATGGGATTGTTTTTAAAGAAGAAAACATTCTTCAAATAAAGGACATAGGTAGTATTGATAAATCGCAAAAAGGGGTTATTTCTATTGTTAGTTCATCAATTGTTAGTGGTAGTAATTTATTATTTTTAAGTCGAGCTCTTCGTGATTTAGAAAAGTCCTATCAGAAAATGTATTTTACTTTTTTGAGCCGACCTGATAGTCGTGATCATTATGAATTTTTGGAATCAAACTTAGGAATGGGGGAATTCGGCAAAGGGTCTAACAGAATAATAAATGTAGAATCAATATTTTGTAGTCAAGAATCCCGTAATACACCATGGCATATAGAGCTTGATTTTCTTAAAAAGCTTCAAGAGTTTTGTGATGAAAAAGATGACTTTATTGAAACTGCATCCTATTGTAAAAAACGTCTTGAGGAGTTAAATAACAGTGGCGAAAATGTCGGCTTAGATAATAATCTATTCTTCCCATCTTTTTTAAATGCTGAACTTAAAATTAATAATGGATTTGCCTTTGCTCCACCTAAGAAAGATTTTATTGAGAATGCTACGCAATCTGAAATATATTTTATTATTTCTTGTGTTCTTAATGAAATGCGCTCTAAAGGGAAATTTAATCAGAGTGAGTATGTTAGAAATTTAATTGAACCAGGGAATTTTGTACGCTATAATGATGGCATTATTCAAGCATGTATACTTCGTGCAGCGAAGAAAGATGAACTTAAATTTGATATTTCTGAGGAGATGAGTAGGCAAATGAAAGCTATATTAGGTGATATGATAGTTCACATATCTGACAATCACTCTGAAGCAATTATTGAGTTTTTTTATGCAATTGCTTTAAAAAAATTAAAGCTAAAAGATGAGTCGCTCCAAGATTGTATTTTATTACTTGAAAATCAAAAAGTCTATAATGAAAATGATTCAATACTTCGTGGAATTGTCGAGTATATTAAGGATATGATTTTACCGAAACAAGAGATAGAGTCCAATTTTAAAGACACTTCTGAACAAATTCAGCAAATGATGACTAAATAATAATATTTCACTTTTTTTTATGGTTTCCTTTTTTGTATTAAAATCTTTGTATCAGAAATATTATCTTGAAAATAAAGGTCAGTAATAAGGATTAGATTTGCATTTCTTAGATCGCAATAATGGATTCAACTATTTTTAATAACATATCCAATCTTAAATCAGATTTAGATAAATTCCGTCCGATGGATAATGCTAAAATCCAAGAGGCATTAGACATTGAGTACACCTATGAAAGTAATCGGATTGAAGGTAATACACTTACCCTTCAAGAAACTCAGATGGTCATTGAAAAGGGTTTGACCATTAGTGGTAAATCGCTTAACGAGCATCTGGAAGCTATTAATCATAAGGAAGCGATAGACTTCATAAAAGACATAGTAAAGAATGAATCTGAGCTAACAGAATCTACTTTGAAGCAGATTCATAGCATTGTTCTTAAAAGTATTGATAAGGTAAATGCTGGTGTTTATAGGGTAGTACCAGTGATGATATCAGGAACTACATTTTTGCCACCACAACCTTATTTGCTAAATAAGCTAATGGAAGATTATTTCCATTTCTATCAAGAAAATAAAGCTGTTCTTCACCCGGTTGTGCTTGCTGCTGAAATGCACGAAAGATTAGTTACTATCCATCCGTTTATTGATGGTAATGGCCGTACCTCAAGGCTTATTATGAACTTGATCTTGTTACAGCATGGTTATCCCATAGCTAATATTCAAGGTGACTATGAATCTCGAATGAAATATTACGCTGCATTAGAGAACGCACAGGTGCATAATGACAAATCTGATTTCATTTCATTGATTGCAGGAGTTGTAGAGGCATCTTTGGAACGTTATTTATCTATTTTAAAATAATAAATAGCCCAATACGGTAATGCAGCCCAATACAATATCCGATGGAGACCATTTTAATAAAGTTTACACTTTAATTGGCTCTACACAAAGTTTAATAAGTATCATTCCTGAATTTAGAATTTGTAGGTTTTGTAGAAGAGATGAAAGTACTGTAACGTTTAAGAAAGATGCGCATGCGTGTTCTGAACTTTTGGGAAAAAATTCTTCAATCATATACGATGAATGTGATTCGTGTAATGAGAAATTTAGCGTGTATGAAAGCCACCTCTCAAAATTTTTCATGCCTTACTTGGCAGTTGTAGGGGTTAGAGGAAAAACTAAAATTCCGACATTCCAATCCAGAACAGAAGGTGGAGATGAGTCTACAAGAACAGTATTAAAATTTGAAGACGGTAAAGTAAATCTTACTTTGTCTTCCTTAGATGATTATAAGATTGATAAGGAGAACAATCGAATGTCAATAAGATTTAGATGTCCTCCTCACAAACCTCTTAACGTTTATAAGGCCTTAGTAAAAATAGCATTATCATTTTTACCAACTCAAAAATTTAATCAATATGCTCTATTATTTGATTGGCTTTTAAAGGATACACCGACAGCATACTTTACAACCCTATTTATAACTTTACTAACTAAAAAGAAGTTTGGGAAGCCTTATGTTCAGTTATTTGAAGCAAATAGTATTTTTACTGACCAGGGGTTTTATCCTGAGCTTACATTAGTATTGAATTTTGGGAATTTAGTTGCGCAAATATTTTTACCGTTATCAGAACATTTTGACTATCCACAGTCGAACGGAAAGTCACCAATTCACGAAGTCTATCCCGCTTTTATCTATAATCAAGATATGAAGCAATACCAAGGATTGAGTGGAGACACCCCTATAAAAATGAAATACAAATTTTCTACAATTGATTTGACTTCTGAAGTAAACTGTACCAGAGATGAAGTATTAAACTTTACTTTTGAAAGTGGGGATTTTGGTATTGAGAATAATTCTGAGGATTTATTTCAATAATAATGCCTTTCCCTGCCTATACTTTCCGATTTTTGTTGCGTTATTTGTCCCCCAAAACGCTGAAAGCGTTGCTAACAGTGGATGTGGTACTTTCTGTATCGGAAAGTAATTTACTTTCTTTTGTTTGTTAAGTGCCTGTTTTTGTTGAGTTGCAGAGGGTCTTATACCAATTTTCCATCAGAATGACGTAGTGTATAAATCCCATCCTGTTATAGAAGCTACGGTTTGGTCAGAGCTATTTTTATGCGACTACGTACAGTAGGCGAGCTGTGTTTCAAGTCGCGTCTTAATATTGATTCTGATTCTATTACTGTTATTACTACTGGATTGGACATAATATCTTATATAACAAAGATAGTGCCAAAGTGTTGTCGAATTGGTATAATTACTTTTACCCATAGTAGTTGGTTGTGTAGTAACTCCAAATCTACTAAAAC
>JASGCW010000049.1 GCA_030053945.1 Limnohabitans sp. | reverse complement strand
ATTTAACAAAAGTTCGTATTATTAACGATACATTTAATAATTCAAAAATATGTATTGCCCTTGCATCTGATTATAAAACCTTTATCGCCTTTAACAATCCATTTTCAAAAGATTTCTACCTTCGTGCCGACACATTGTTTTGCGAAAATGACGCCTATAATTTTTTAGGAAAAAGTTTAAAAATGTCTTCCGATAAATTAATACCAATTGCGGCTTATCAAGAGTTTTGGCATAGCTGGAAGAATTTTCAACCTAATACCATTATTTATAAATCAAACAAATTTTAGGCTTCAATATGAAAAAAAAGATGTTCTATTAAAGTTTATAAACCTTATTCAATACTTTTTTAAACAATGAATCTGTACTTTATTTTAATGTTAACATGTTTATTGGGGTTCACAGCTTGTAACAGTCAAAATATTCAAAACACGTATAATGTAAATGCCTTAATTCCAACGCCTAAAATTGGTAAAACAGTACCACATCTTAGCAACCATCTTTGGTATATTTTTCAAGATTCCAAAAATAGATATTGGTTTGGCAGCGACGGCGAAGGCGTATTTTGTTTTGACGGTAAAACCATCATCAACTATTCAACGAGTGATGGTCTTTCCAGTAATCGTATCAGACAAATTTTAGAAGATTCTGCTGGCAATATGTTTTTTTCAACCCTGGCTGAAATTCATAAATTTGATGGCAAAACCATGTCAACCCTTCATCCTATTAAAAGTACAGACTGGAAATTAAAAAAAAACGATTTATGGTTTAATAAGTTAGGCAAAGCAAACGAAGATGGTGTCTATCGCTATGATGGCAAAAACTTATACAATCTGAAATTTCCCAAACATTATCTCGAAGATGCAATTACTAAGCCTGGTATTCATTCATTTTTTAGTCCTTATGATGTATATTGTATTTATAAAGACCGTCAGGGTGCGATATGGTTTGGCACCTCGGTTTTAGGGGCTTGTCGTTTCGATGGCAAAACGGTGAAATGGATGTACGAACGCGATTTAACCATTGTGCCCGAAGGCGGTACTTTTGGCATACGCTCTATTTTTGAAGATAAAAATGGATTCTATTGGATATGCAATACTTCGCAAAAATTTGTCTTCGATTTTGAAAAAACTCTTAAAAGCGACCGACTACAATATTCTAAAGTGCCGGGCATTGGTAAGGCGGAAGATTTTGGTGGTGAAGCTTCAATTTATTTCTCTTATATTTTAGAAGACCAAGAGGGCAATATATGGTTAACAACATGGGCTCAAGGTGTTTTTAAATACGATGGCAAAAAAATTACCAATTATATTATAAAAGAAAACAATAAAATGGTTAATTTAATTTCTATGTACAAAGATAAAAACGCCAATTTATGGCTGGGTACGCCCAATAATGGCGTCTATAAATTTAATGGACATTCATTTGAAAGATTTAATCCTGAGTTTTGACAAACAAATTGTGTGGCTATGATTTTATTTAAAACTTTAAAAACAAAGGTATAATAAATGATTTTACTTTTCAAAAATGTCTTTAAATGTTGAACACAACTTAATAATTAATCATTAACTATTATTTTAGTCTGCTTTTAAAATGCTGATAATATCATTGTATCCTGGTTCAACAATACCGATACCTAATTTTTGGGCTTCGGGGATAACGGCGTCTTCGTATGATGCGGTTGCAAGGTAATAATGTATTTTTTTTTCTTTAAATTGATTATCATTCTTAATAATAATGGGTACTTTTTTATTGTAAAAATCTAATAGAATTTTTAGAGTCAGGCGATGTTTAATTTCAATAATGGCGGCGTGTTGTCCGTTTACTAAAATAATGTCGGCTTCGGCTAAGGTTTGTTTGGTAATAGTGTCATGATATTGAACGTTTTTTTGAATGGTATCGTATTTTATACCCTCTAAGGTTAAATTAGATTCCAATAAATTAAACATACCATCTTCTAAGCCAAAACCAATTGTGATACCCATGCTATACAAATGCTGGTTCATAATTTTTTGTTCTTCTTTGGTTTTTCGTTCAAATTCGAGGTTACTTTGAATCATTTTTTCGATTTTATCTTGATTCTTTTTGGATTCAATTTCACGCTCTTTTTTAATTGTTTCCGTTTCTTTACGAATGGTATCGGTTTCTTGTCGAATGGCTTCTGATTCTTTACGAATATCATCGGTTTCTTGCCGAATTTTTTCGGCTTCTTTTTTAATGACCTCGGTTTCAGCTTTGATACGAACAATGGCTTCTAATAACTCGGGCATATTTAAGTTATCTAAGTTTTCCATAAAATTATTATTTTTGCAAAGTTAGCAATATTAAATATACAAAATTCAAATTGCGGTAAATACATTACAACTTTTCGCTATTGCGAAAAAGATAATTCATGTTTTAAGTAAAAATCCCCCAATTTTTCTCTATTTTATAAACCAAAAGCAATTTTAAGTAAAATCATGACCAATTCTGTTTTAATTGAGTTTTTTTATTTATAGTCATAATGTTGTATCTTTGCTATAAATAATGTAATATTTTTAAAACAAAACTAAACAAATAAAAAAAAATGTCAAAATGTCAAACAATTTTGTAAAATTACACCGCATTCTTTTGGCACCAACAGAAAAAGTTTTTAAAGCCTTTGCTGATGCCGATGCCATGGCGTCTTGGATACCACCCTTTGGCTTTCTTTGTAAAGTGCAACAGTTCGATTTTAAATTAGGCGGCATCTATAAAATGTCTTTTATTAATTTTTCTACAGGTAGCCAACATAGTTTTGGTGGAGAATTTTTAGAAATCATACCTAATGAACTAATAAAATATTCTGATAAATTTGACGACCAAAATTTACCCGGACAAATAATAACCTCAATATCTTTTAAAAAAGTTTTATGTGGTACAGAATTAATAATCACACAAGAAGGGCTTCCAGAAGCCATTCCTACCGAAATGTGTTATTTGGGCTGGCAAGATTCTTTAGAGAAATTAAAACGTTTAGTAGAACCCAATATTCCTGATGCATCTTAAATATTTGAACCTTAAAGTTTCTTTTAATCATTAATTATTTTGTATGCTAACTACCGTTTGCCCTAAATTACCCATGCGACATAAAGCGTTAACGCTTCAATATTATATAAAATTAGGTTTTGAAAACAAGGCAGATTTTGGAAATTATTTAATTTTAAGTAAAGACCGCATTGAAATTCATTTTTTTGAATTTGTTGACCTAAATCCTCTCGATAATTATGGGCAAATTTATATTAGAACTGATAATATTGATAATCTTTATCAAGAGCTTCTAAAAAATAATATTGAAATTCATCCCAATGGACATTTAAAAATCCAACCCTGGCATCAAAAAGAATTTTCACTTCTCGACCCCGACAACAACCTCTTAACCTTTGGACAAAATATCTAAAAAGAACCTCTTATACTATTTTATGTAATTTTTATTTATTAAACTGTAAATTGCCTCTAAAAATACAAAATAAATTTAAATCATAAGAAAATGAAATTTACTTCGAGAATATCAAATATCTATATTAAAACAATCATAAAAATATACCTAAAACATATAACTATTTTACTATATTTTTTGCTTTTTGAAAGTAATGTTATGGGACAAGATAGTACAACCTTCGATAGTACAACAAAAACGATAATAATTAATAATATATGCCAGTCTTTATTACAAAATTATGTCTTCCCTGATAAAGCGCAACAAATGGCAGATGTTATAACACAACAAAAAAAGCATGGCGCATACGATTCAATTAAAACCCCCTATCTATTTGCCCGACAAATAAATAAAGATATCCGTTCTGTTTATAACGACAAACACCTTTTTATTGATTATGATATAGACCTGGAACAAGAGATACGAACTTTTCTAAAATCTAAAAAAGATGCTTCTATTGTTACCAAACATGAAATTGAAAAAGAAAGTAAAGTAAATTTTTATTTTAAAAAAATCGAAATTTTACCCGCAAATATTGGCTATATCCAACTCAATGGCTTTGCCCTTCCTAGTAAAAATACCTCTAAGACCATTCAGTCCGCAATGCAATTTATAACCCATGCCGACGCTTTAATCATCGATTTAAGAAATAATTTTGGAGGCAATGCCATCACTGCCAACGAAATTTTAAGCTATTTCTTTGAAAATAAAACCTTTATAGGTAAAAATTTTAATAGAATCACAAACCAATGGTCAAATCAATACCTCTGTAATAATTCTCAAAAAACGCATGGCGTAGTTTTGAAAATGCCACTTTATCTCCTTACAAGTAACCGAACTTATTCGGCTGCCGAAGGTTTTGCCTATATTTTACAAAATCTTAAAAATGCTACCATCATTGGCGAAAAAACAAGAGGCGGAGCGCATCTTACCCGAAGCTTTAGTTTAAGCAATGGATTTGTTGGATTTATTCCTTACCAACGTTCTGAAAATGTTATCACAAAAACCGATTGGGAAGGCACTGGCATACTACCAACCATACCAAACGATACTAAAGATGCACTTTATCTTGCACAAAAACACATCATTGAAAATCAATTAAATCATACACAGTCTGAAATACAAAAAACAAAACTTCATTATTTAGTTAATTTATTAAAATCCGAACATGATGATTATGTTCCTGATAAAGATAGTCTTAAAAAATATATTGGTGCCTATGAATATTTTGATGTTTCCTTAAAAGATAACCAACTGTTTTTCATGGATAACAAAAACTTCAAAAGCCCTCAATGTATGAAAGCAATAACGAATACCATTTTTCAAATTGGACATGATTACCAAATAGAATTTTTGAAAATTCAAGATGGTTCATGCGGTTCTTTTAAAATGATCTGGGATGACGGTTACTCCGAAATTATCATTAAAAACACCCCTAACACAAATAAATAATACATTAACATGCACCCTATCATTCAAATCTCAAACCTGACACACCGTTTTAATAATCAACACATTGTCCTTAATAATATTAATTTAACGGTGACACAAGGCAGCATTTATGGCTTTTTAGGACCCAACGGCGCCGGCAAAACAACCACACTGCGCTTAATACTTGGATTATTACAAAAACAATCTGGTGACATTAAAATATTAGAAAAATCTTTTGATAACAATAGACTTGCTATCTTGAAACAAATTGGCTCATTAATCGAAACCCCTTCTATTTACGGACAGCTCACAGCCCAACAAAATCTTTTAGTGTGGCAAAAAATATATCAATGCTCTCAAAATAGAATCCCGGAAGTCTTGAAAATAGTAGGATTAGCAACAACCGCTCATAAAAAAGCCAATAATTTCTCCCTCGGTATGAAACAACGCTTAGGACTTGCTATCGCCCTGCTCAATAACCCCAGCCTTTTAATTTTAGACGAACCAACCAACGGACTAGACCCCAATGGCATCATCGAAATTAGAGATTTATTACTTCAACTCAACCATGATTTACGCATCACCATTCTTATTTCAAGCCATTTATTGAGCGAAATAGAAAAATTGGTAACCCATATTGGACTCATTCATCAAGGTACAATGCTTTTTGAAGGCACCCTCAACGAAGTACTAACTACCCAAAAAAATGTGAGCTATGTTATTGCCAATACTGCAAACAACGCGCAAGCCCTTGACATGTTATCGTTGCATTATAAAGTTATTTTAAAAGACGATAAACTCCATATCGCTACTAGTTTAGACCAAGATATTGCCCACATAGTGAATGTTTTAGTGCAAAATAAAATTAATATTTATGAAATACACCGTATCAATCCCGATTTAGAATCAATTTTTATGAATTATATTAAATAATAAGCCATGAAATTTATCAATAGCCTTGAAAGCGAATGGATTAAAACTAAAAATAGTGCCGTTTTATGGCTCACGATTGGCGGCGGCTTGTTTGTACCCCTACTGATAGCCATTGGACGGTTAACGCAATATCAAAAAACACTGATTAGCAATTCTTTAGATGGTTTGTGGTTAAAATTATTGAATCAAAATTGGCAATTTTTGTCCATATTTTTATTGCCTATGGGCATTATTTTAGTTAGTAGCCTACTTGCTCAAATTGAATACCGCAATAATACCTGGAAGCAATTGTATGTATCGCCACAAAAATATACAACACTATTTTTTGCCAAGTATTCCATGTTTATATTACTTTTAATCGTATTTTTTTTAGTATTTAATCTGGGTGTTTACCTTGCGGCGGTCGTTCCAGCCATTGTTTTCCCCGATGTGCCTTATCCCAACGAATCCTTTCCTCTTAAAGAATTTGTCAAGAGCAACGCGACTTATTTTCTGAATTGCTTACCCATTGTAGCTTTGCAATTTCTGCTCAGTTTTCATATCAGAAATTTTATCATTCCGCTTGGCATTGGCTTAGGCTTGGTGATAGCTTCTCTAATTGGCATTAACAGCAAATATGGTTACCTCATTCCTTATACGTATTGCGAATTAGAATTCTTAAATCAAAACAATCCCAAGGATTCAATTATTCAAATAAAATATTGGGCAGCGGCTTATTTTTTATATTTTAGTGTTGTTAATTATATGATTTTTAGGTGCAAAACGCAAACCGAACCTGCTAAATATTTTAAATTGAAACCGCTCGTCTGGGCTTTCTTGGTTGTACTTCTGCTAACGCTAAGCCTTTTTGTTTATAATTATAAAAGGCTTTCTAATAAAGATTCTTTAACACTTTCACAAACCAAAATACAGCAATCCATACAATTGGTTGAAAATAATTTAGGATCGTTTATTTTAGAAAATAATTCAGACTGGCATTTAACCGAAAGAATGAAGTTTTATAAAGTGAAAGGATTAAGTATTGCTGTAGTGCAAAATTATAAAATAATATGGGCAAAAGGATACGGTTGGGCAAACGAAGCAGAAAAAATTCCCGTTACAGAAAACACAATATTTGAACCAGGGTCACTTAGTAAATCTGTTAATGTTCTTGCTTTAATGCAAATGGTTCAAGATAAAAAAGTAGATTTATTTGGTAACATCAACCATTTTTTAACAAGTTGGAAATTTCCTTACGATAGCCTGTCTCATGGCAAAAAAATTACTTTAGCCAATTTGCTTAATCATACCGCAGGCTTAAGTGTACATGGTTTTGAAGGATATAAACTTGGCGATTCTTTGCCCACAATCGTTCAAATTTTAAATGGGGAAACACCAGCAAATTCCAAACCTGTACGGTCTATGTTTGAACCCAATGTAAAAATGGCATATTCGGGAGGTGGTACCATGATTAGCCAATTACTATTAATGGATATCAGCCAGCAGCCTTACGACCAATACATGCAAACCCATATTTTAAAACCTTTGGAAATGACCCATAGTTTTTATACTCAACCGCTTCCAGATAACAAAAAGCAGTATGCTGCCTTGGGCTACGATAGTGCAGGAAATGAATTGTCTTTTAAATATCCTATTATGGTAGAACAAGCTGCTGCTGGGCTTTGGACAACACCTTCCGATTTGTGTAAATTTATAATCGCCATTCAAAACGCTTTAAAAGGGAATGCGTCTTCAATTCTTTCGCAAAAATATGCCCGCTTGATGCTAACACCTTATATAGATGAACGAGCCGCATTTGGTTTTTTTATAGATGACATGCAAGATTCTAAATATTTTAGCCACGAAGCCGGAAATTGGGGATTTAGCGGTGCTTTTTATGGTAGTTTTGAGAATGGAAATGGGCTTGCCATTTTAATCAATTCTGAAAACGATAAGATTATCAGAGAATTAGCTAATAATGTGGTTGATGTGTATGATTGGTCTGGATTCGATAAAAAACAAACCAAAAAAGTGGTAAATATTGATGACACTATTTTAAAAAAATACCTTGGTGCGTATCAATCCTCCAATCTAAGTTCCGAAATCATTAAAGAGAATAATGCGTATTATTATATTGTTAATAACGAAAAAAGAAAAATGTATTTTATTAGCCCAACCGAATTTATCAATTTAGAAAGTCCTACCCTTAAATCGTTTGAAATAGACCCGCAGGGTGTTGTGAAGGGCTTTAAGAACATTTATAAAAATAATCAAACTTTGTTTAAAAAAATAAAATAAATTTTAAGGGGAAGGGGGAAAAAGATTATTTTTAGGTATTTTGTTTTAGGGTACAAAATGGGTGGAGTTGGCGAAGAAGAGGAATTAGAAGGATTAAGCTTCAAAATTGCATGTCAGCCCGCCCGACGCCAAACCCGTATTGTGGGCTAGGCGTTTACTCGAAGTTCGAACTAAGTCAAGCATGAACAAATTTACTTTGTTTAGTAACTGTTCTCGATTTTGTTTTTTTAATTACATTATTTTTGTAAATGCGGATAAACGCGCTCATTTCTTGACGAGCGTTGTTTGTCAAAGGGTCGCTTGCTATTACAAAGTCAACACCTTTTGGTTCTTTTATGTGTCCCATATTGTTTATGATTTAAAATATTTGTCAATAAGTATTTGTGCTGAATGAGTTGGGATAATCGTTCTATGTTCACCCAATGTGTAAGCCTCTAATGTCTTTTGATTATGTGCTATAAGTTGTTATATTTGTTTATTTTCACGTTGTAAATTTACAAAAAATCTATTGTTTCTCTAAATGAAATTTCAAGTTTGAAAATTGTCGTCATAGCCTTGAATACAACGGTTTCGGGCTTGCGAAGTGGGGGATTAGTAGTACAAATGTTCAGTTACGCACTAAAGCTCATTAGTAGTACAAAAGTTCAATTTAACACTCAACCCGCTTTTTTGCAAAACCCCTGTTAGCGGTTCGTTGCTTTTGTTTACAAGCCTTAAACTATTGTTTTTTACTAATTGCCAAAGGGGTTTAGTTTATTTTCAAAGGTGTTTTCTGTTTGTTCGGTATAACTTGTAAAAGTTTTTCCATCAAAGCGATGCAATATTGTTTCTCTTGTACCCACCCAAATATTTCCTGCTTTATCTTCAAAGATTGAATAAACACTTTCATTAAGTAGTCCGTCTTTTTTTGTAAAACGAGTGAAGGATTTACCATCGTAACGACAAAGTCCACCTTCACCACCAAACCAAAGGTTTCCTTTTTTGTCTTCAATAATTTTCACACCAACATTGCCTGACAACCCATCTTTTTTTGTAAAAGTTGTAAAAGATTTGCCATCATAACGGTAAACTCCGTCCCAATTACTGAACCAAATATTTCCATTTTTGTCTTGTAATTGGGGAAATGCCCAATTGCGTTCTCTTGGTGTTGGTCCATCTTGATAAAGTTTCTCCATTTTAATATAAGTTATAGATTTTCCATCATAGCGATACACTCCATCGTAACATCGTCCACCAAACCAAAGATTACCAGCATTATCTTCTAAAATTTTTTCTATTTTAGCAGTGCAGAATGGTACATCGTCATCGTTTACTTTGAAAAGGTTAAATGATTTACCGTCATATACATAAATACCAATAGAGGTTGCAAACCATATTTTTTCAACCTTGTCCTGCATAATACTAAATACAAGAAAATTATTACTTAGTGTATCATTTGCTGTAATAATTTGAATTTTAGAAAATTTATTATTATCGTAAACACAAATACCATCGCCTGTGCCTATCCAAATTTTACCGCTTTTATCTTCTAAAACTGGACTTGCAGAATTGCTATTCAGTCCATTTGACGTTGTGAATTGAATGAACGATTTTCCGTCATACTTATAAATACCGTCTCCACTTGTTCCGAACCAAAGATTACCTGCTTTATCTTGCAACATAGAATTAACATTGTTGCCTTTATCATTAATTGAACCCAAATTTCTTACAAGTTTTGGTTGTCCCACAGTTATTATTTTTGTTTCACTTACTGTGTCTTTGGGTAAGTCTTTTTTAACCTGTCCGTTGCAGGAAGTGGCAAAAGTTAATAATGTCAGAAAAGAAAATATTTGTATTTGTGAGAAATGTATTTCCATTATTTAAGTTGTCTTTATTGTTATAAACTTTTGTCGTTTTGGGTGTCGCTCTGCAATGACCGCTAACGTTTTGCAGCTACCCGAAGGGCGGGACTTTTACCACAAAACTTGATTTGAAAAACTAATGGTTGATTAACCACAAAACTGTCTTTGGAACACGAAACCCCGCCTTTTGGGTAGGTGCTGTTAGCAGTAGTTTTATTCTGTCCAAAATTCTCCAATTGAATATGTTTTTGCTTGTCCACTAATAATCACTCGGTCTCCTTTGTCTTCACAATACAACTTGCCCAATCGTTCAGAAACTTGTTGAGCATAAAGTTCTTTTTTATTTAGTCTTTTCGCCCAAAATGGAATTAAAGAACAATGTGCAGAACCTGTTACAGGGTCTTCTAAAATTGATGCTTGCGGTGTGAAAAATCTTGAAATGAAATCGCAATTGTCTCCAATTGCTGTTACAATTACACCTCCTGGGTCAAGATTTATTTGGTCGAATAATTGTCTGTCAATTTTTATGTTTCTAACTTCTGTTTCATTTTCATACACCAAAACATAGTCTCTTGATTTCAAAATTTCTTTCGGTTGAATATTTAAGGATTTTGAAATTGTCGTTGGTAAGATGTCGACAATAGGCATTCTTGATGGGAAGTTCATTTTATATTTTCCATTTTCAATTTTGACAATTAAGTCGCCACTTAAAGTTTCAAACACAATTTTATCTTTCTTATAGTCAAGAATTGTCGCTAAACTATGAGCAGTTGCAAGTGTAGCGTGACCGCACAAATCCATTTCAATTTCAGGCGTAAACCATCGTAAATGGATTTTTTCTCCTTTGTCAACAAAAAAAGCAGTTTCAGCAACTGCGTTTTCTTTTGCTATTTTCAACAAGATTTCGTCTGACAACCAATTGTCAAGTGGCACAACACAAGCAGGATTTCCTCCAAAAATTGTGTCCGTAAATGCGACAATTTGATATATATTATGTTTCACTATGTTCTGTTTAAAATTACTGCTAACGTTTTGCGTGTAGGCGATGTTGCCTTGTGTTGCGCCTGCGGCAAGGTAATATTGCTTACACGCTGTTACCGGTTCGTGCTTCTTTTCTGTCGAGTTGTTGTCTGTCCATGTTGCAGTGTCTTTGTGTATTGGCAAGGTGGCTCTTTTGCAAAACTTGGTTTTAGCTTTGGCTTGTGCGGTTTTGCAAATGTGCCACCAAATGCGTTGAATTATTTAAAAACTAAAATCAGCACTGTTCCAATTAAAGCAATCGCACCTGTTGCAATTGCAATTATTTTAATCATTTTAAGTTGTTTAGGAAAGTCTATCGCTTCTATTGTCTTTGTCAAGTTTTCAGTCGCTACAATTAAATCTTGATGCGGTTTAAGAATTGAATCAACTGCCTTAGTTACTTTCTGTAAATGTTCCTTGAACTCTGTGTTTGTCGTGTTTGCTGCATTCACTGCCGCTTGTGCTGCTGACTTTGCTGTGTCAATGTGTTCAACAGCAGTTTTCAGTTTTGTAACTTCTCCATTTATGGAGTTTAAGTTGTCATTAAGTTCTTTAAACATATTGTTCTAAAAATTTTTGGTTAAAGGAAGATATTTTATTCGAGGCAAACTTTGCTTGCAAAGTTTGTAATTGTTTGATGTGATTTGAATAGCTTTCATTGTCGTGTTTCTGAATTTCTAAGCTCAACTTTTCAATTTCTTTGTCAATGTCTTCATAGCTGAAACCATTACCCTCGTTGTAATAATACTTAAAGCCATTATCAAGATACTCTTGCACTTTTTTGTTGTCTCGGTCTTTAAGAAGAATAGAACTGTAATAAACTAACCAACTAAAGACTGGATTGTCAGGATTTGATTCAAGTAATCGGTTTGCTGACCCTCTTAATTGTTGTTGAAGGTTTTTATCGTCACCTACTTTGTTTATGTAGTTGAAAAGTATATCAAAATCAAATTCGTCTCCGCCTGATGTCGCTTGATAAAGTTCTTCAACATATTGCGAATCAAAATAGTCATTAACTGTTCTTATAAAACCTGTATTGTCGGTCAGACCTGCTACAACGGCTTCTTCTATATTTTCAAGAGCCTTCTTTCGCTTGTCAAAAACCTTATCGTAGGTAAAGTCAATCAAGTAATCCACGCACTTCCGAAGCATTGTGTTTTGTGATCTGTTCGGTGCATCTGTTCTTACTGTCTGTGCCGAAATTCTTGTTAAGTAGCGCTCAACATATTTTTCAAGGTTGTCAAGAATTTCTGTGTCAGGTAATTTTCTACAAACTACCGTAACAAGAGAAGGATATTGAATTGTGTAGTCTTCAATCACACCTAAAATTGAAAGACGATAAATTGTTTTCAAAGTATCGTTGTCTAATCTTATTTTGGTATAAAGAGATTTTAGTTCTACTATTTGAGTTTGATTAAAAGTGATTGTGACATTCGTTCTCTTTCTGTAGTTGTAAATCAGATTGTCAACAAAGTCATCATCACTTTTACAAAACCCTGTTGCCTTTTTTACAAGTGCATAATCAAATTCGTTGTAATGCGGTTGCAAATAATCAACTACTCTTTGAATCCCGTCATTCTCTAAACCAATTGTCAAAGTTTGTGTTTGGCTGACTGGAATGTTTTGGATTAATTGTTCAAGCCCTTGTTGTTGCTGCGTTTGTTGAGTGCTATTCAGCCAAGTAATCAAACCAATGTTAGCAGTTTTCTGTGTTCTGATTTTTAAAACAATTGCTTCAAGCAAACTAACTGCTTCTGCTTCTGTCAGCATATTGTTTCCCCTTGTGCTTATTGCTAACGAATCAATCCGAATGCTTCCATAATTCTGTCCGAACTGTTCACCATTAATGTAAATAGTATGCGGTTGTGTTGCTGGAAATGGTTTTCCGAATTTTATTTCTTGTCCTGTCTCTTCAAAAATTTCTTGCTCAACTTGGTTCTTCATTGGAGTGTGAGGAAAAGTAATTCTGTCAAGCATATCAAAGGTGATATTCTTTTCAAAGTTTCTTCCCTTGAAACTATTATACAAGAAACTATCTTGAATATCTCTTGCAGCAGTGTTGCCGTTAGGTAACTTCAAATTGTTGCAATGAAGAATATAACAAACGGCATTGTTTCTATCTCTGCCTGCTCGTCCCGCCTCTTGATAAAAACCCTCTATTGAAATTGGATGTGTAACATGAACTGTAAATCTGATATTCGGTTTGTCTATTCCCATTCCAAATGCTTTGGTCGCAACCAAAAGCGTAATTCGGTTTTCTTTGAAAGCATCTTGAATGTTGTCGTTATCTCCTCCGCTACCATGATATTCTCCGATTAGGTGAGCAACATCAGGAAAACTTGCTTTTAAAAATTGGGCAATCTTCTGAACGCTTATATCTGTGCCTCCTGCATGTGGACAAAAGATTAACCCGCAATTTGAATCTTCTCCTTTTGCTTGAATAAAATCTGAAAAACTGTTTCTGTTAAACTCACCCATTAAGTCAGTTCGCAAGGTGTTCAGCAAAATGTTTTTGGTTGCAGCATAAACAGAGGTTCTGATATTCCATGCGTTGTTTGCTCCTGCTAAATTTGCCGTAACATTTTTGATTTTAAACTTGAGTTCTTCTCGTTCTAATTTTTCTGGTCGGATAATATCAGAATCGTTTTGCAAACCAACTTCTCTTTGAACATCACTCAACACATCAAATGAAGCTGTGCCTGTCAAGCCAAGTGTTGAAATAAATTCACCTTCGTGTCCTGAAAAACAAAACTTCCTTGAATTGTCGCCTAACTTTAAATAAGCAGTTCTAAAATCATGTCCCCATTCAGAAACGCAATGTGCTTCATCAATTACGCAATAAGCGAAGTTGCGATTGTAGTTTGGAATTGATGCGATAGAGTTTCTGAAATCTTCAATCACAAATCTTTCAGGCGAAACAAAAGCAAATAGAAATTCTCCTTCTGAATATCGTTTTATGTTTTCTTTTTTCTCGGCTGCTGAAAGAGATGAATTAATATAAACAGTTCCGTCAATTGAAGAATTCTTTAAGTTTTCATCTTGGTCTTTCATCAATGCTTTTATCGGGTCAACTACAATTGTCAAACCTGGCTGAAGCAATGAAGCAATTTGATATGTCAAAGATTTACCCGCACCTGTTGGTAGAAGTGCAATAGGATTTTTTTTCTCCAATGCCTTTGAAAGAATTTCTACTTGTCCTTCTCTGAAAGATTGTTTTCTAAAAAGTGATTGAAGAAAAAAGTTCAAAGATTCAATGCTTTCATGTTCTCTGTGGCTTGGTGCGTTTGTATATTCAATGGTCGGATAGAAATTGAATTTCCTTTTTTCTTCTGTATGATGAGTGGAACGAATTACAATTGTGTTGTTCGCAGAAATGTTTGTTGGTTTATTTAGGAATGTTGAACAATTGAGAACTGAAATATCAATTGTTAAATCAAACTGGCTGAAGTCAATTGCATCAGAAAATAATTGCGTTTCGTTATCCTCGTTTAATTTGCACTCTGCAAACTCGGTTGTATTATAAATGGTCAAAGCAATTCTTGGAAGTTTCAACTTCTCACCATTTTGAAGAATTGATAAATTTTCAATTTGAACAAGCAAATCATCAATAGCAGATTTGCCGCAAGGCAAATCTCTTTCTATGATTGCTATTGACAGATTTTCTCTTTCTATGTCAATCAGGTTTTTCTTGATTGCTTTAATAATTGCTTTCTGAACTCTGGCGATTCCAAACGGTGAAAGAAACAATTGCAAATAATCTAAACTTGTTTCAGAATTGAATAAAGGATTTGAAATATTTTGATTGAAGTATTGAGAGTAGGGGTGCAGTAAGTATTGCGTAATTTGATTTTGCTTGGCTGGTGGAATTGCATTGACTTCTGATGTTTTTATTCTTACTGTCTGATAGCCGTTTTGATTTGCAAAATGATTTCGCAAATTGTCTTTGCTCTTTTGTGGTTCTGAATCGTGCTGCTGTCCGTCAATCTCAATTACAAGTCCATTAGGAAAATTTTCTGCTTGCGGAAATTCAAGTAAGAAATCCATTGTCTGAAAAGCAAACAAATCTTCTCCGACTTCCTTCTCAACTATTGAACTAATGTTTCTTTGTAACTGTAAAAGTTGGTTTGCCCTGCTACCATTTTGCGAAAACCAGTTTTGAAAAAAAACTTTCTCAACTTCACTTCCTCCATGTTGTTCCCAAGTTTGAAAAGTAGTTTCATTATTTAGCTCGGTTGTTCTACTGTCGGCAATCACCAAGCATCTTAAATATTCGCTTGCATTTTCATTAAACTCAAAAGCAATCGAACCGATATTGGAATGGTTTTCTTCTGTCAAACCAAATGTTTCAGCAAAAAGTCTCTCCAAATAGATAGATGTTAGAGTCGGTAGTCCTCTTGAAAGTTGGTTGTCAATGACTGTAAAAATCGGATGTTCTTGTTCGTTGTCGTCACTATTTAATAAGTTGTTTTTGCAATGAAAAGCAGAAAGGTTTTTGCAAACCTTTAACCAAAAATCTCTCTTATCCGATTGATTTATGAGTTTTTTTACTCCTTGAAGTATTTGTCCTGAAAATATTTCCGTCATCTCTATAACTTTAATTGAGATTTTGTTACTTCATAGTATGGAATAATTGAGTAAGAACTTCCGTGTCTAAAATATTTCAAAACCCTTCCAAGTGGGTTTGTTGCAGTATGGTTTGGAAAAATAAATACTACACTGAATGTCGCCCCATCTTTTGGAAAGCCCGCCAATTCGGGTTTTGTCCAATGACCTCCGAAATTTCGCCTCATAATTTCTCCTACATATGCGCCTATTGACATTATTTCATTCTCAGCTCTCCTTTCGTCATTCCCTTCACTTCTCAATTTCTCAATTAATGCATCAATTATTTTTAGACTTTGTTCTGAATAGTCAAGATGTAGTTCAGATGGAAGGATACTATTAATGTGATTTACAAAATCTTCCGTCATGTTTTTGACATCAATGTTTATTTGTTGAATCTCAGGTGTCATATGGTATTGAAGTTAGTGAATAATATCATTTTATGCGGTTGGGCAAAAGCAAATGTGCTGCAACTGTGTCGGCTTGTGCGTTGGGTTGCAGCTCTTTTGATTTTGCTGAAGCGTTGGCTTGTCTGTTCATTTATTTTGTCGTTTTATTGTTGCACTGTAGTCTTTTAGTATGACCGGTAACGGTTTCGGGCTTGGCGAAGGTGGGGATTTTCAAAACCAAACTTTATTAGATCAACAAAGTTTGAATAGATCGCTAAATTTTCATAGAACCTCAAAGCCCCCGCTTTTGCAAAACGGCTGTTGGCGGCAGTTTTTTTAATATCAATTTTGCAATAATTTAAAATTGCCACCAACTAGCATATATACGCAACTTCTTGCGCTTTTTATTCCATTTTGGCAAGATATACGAAAGTTTAGCATAAAAATTAGGTTATTTCCTTGCAAAACTACAAAATTAATTTTGAACAATTTAATAAAACATCAATTTTTTTTACAAAGTACAAAGTAATTGACAAAATAAATGGTCTTTTTTTAGGGGTTTTATTTTTGAAGCAATGGTTTGGCGGTTGTGAAATGATGGATGTTTTGGCATTAAAGCTCATTAAAAAATCCAAGTTTGTTTTAGCAATAATATTCATAGAATTTACATCAGCCCTAGTTTTGCCAAACCCATGTTGCGCGACGTATTATTATTGAGGAATGTCAGAAATTTCTTCTAGTTCGCCTTTGAAGAACTGAGTTGGAATAGTTAAAGGACCTGTTACATTTCCAAGATTAGCTGTCAATGTAGATATAAATGACCTAATATATGGAAACATTATTGCAGGTGCATTTATATTTATGAAAGATTTTCTTATTTTTTCGTCAAGACTTGCTTTTAACTCAAAAGTCCCAACTGCTAAAATAAATAAACTAAAGTATTTATCTGATGATAATTTAATTTCTTGTATAATTTTAAAATAATCAGCTTGGTCTTTTGGATAAAACACTTTTGGTGTAATATCAATGTTTATTGTGTTTTCCTCTCTCTGGAAAAATGGTTTGTCAGAATTTAAGTTAATGACTGGGAAGTCAACACTGTGAAATTTTAACTGTATTTGATTTGAAACTTCCACTATGCAGCATTTAGATAATCTTGTGAATATAAAACGTCACTAAATTGAATTTGAAAATTTACTGTTTGTGTTTTTAAAACAGCGTTTGAGCAAGTCGAAGATATATCTAGAAACGTACCTTCTCCCAATGATTGAAGATAAGTACGTAGTCTTTTTTCTTGCAACCATTTTGTCAAACTTTCGCTTGTTTCATTAGCTAATGCTTTGTCAAGCATTTCTTCTAATTTCTTTAGGTCTAACATATATTTTTTATTTAATTTAAATACATTCTTCTCTTTTCAAAAATGCAAAGGTACGAATAATTTTTGAATTGTAAACTGCTAATTGAATTCTCTTTCTATATGGGAAAACGACTCTTTTTGTGTTATTATTGTATTCTATTGGTTTTACTAACAGTTTGTTTGGATTTGTAGGTAGGTCTTGAAATAAAATTCCATCTAAATCATCCCAAGTTCCTCTTTCTTTAAAGTAGTCATTTAATTCTTTAATTGAAGGTTTCATTTTTGTCTTTAAAATAATGTTTTTAGCTACCTTTTCAATTTGTTTAAACCAGAAATAATAATCCTCTTCATTAAAAACAGTATTTAAAACATTATCTGTATCTATTTCACTAACGTAAATTTCATAATAATTATATTTTTTTTTTGAAATGTTCCCCCATTCTTCAGCATCTTCTAATTCGTACCAAAAGTATGTCGCATTTCCTAACCAAGCGTCATCTCTTGTACAAGGAATTGGTGACGTCAAGACTATTTCTCTAGATTCTTGAGTATGATAATAAACTTGTTTGTTAACGAGTCAAATTTATAAGTTTTTTGTTAAGAATGTTCTAAATGTGAAGCACATAACGGGCAGGGCTTTATGCAGGTGGGGCATTTTAGCACCGAAGTTGATTAGAATTCCTAATGTTTGTTTCCGCACTTCTGCTGATTAGAATTCCGTCTGCCCCACTTGCATAAAACCCATGTTACCTGCTGCCCTTTTTCTGTCGTTGAGTTATTGAGTTAGTAACTTTGTAAATGATAATGAACCTAATGTCCACTTGTCATTTTGATTAATAAACACTTCTGTTACCATAAATGGATTAACCACTTCGTTGCCACCTACTACTGCTGTCAAAATTATTTTGCTTAGTAAAATTGCTGTATTGTCAATGATCCGTACAGAAGTTTCTTGTATTTCTGCATTCTTGTACCAAATTCCACCGCCTTTAATGATATTGATTTCTTGTTCTTTGCCCCAACTTCCGCCCATATGAACGAAAACAGATTTCTCATTGAATAAGACTTTTAATGAGTCCGTATTTTTGTCTGACATCCAAAGCCATTTCTTTTTAGAAAGATTGATAATTTCTTGGTCTGCACTCATACTTTTTGATGTTGATTGATTAATAACTTTGCTATTATATTCTTCGTCAGAAACACGTTGTAGCCAAATAGTTTTACCATTTTGAGTTGGTGAACTTGCAATGTATGTAACACCACTTTCAGGCGTTGCTCCGTGCCAATGTTCTACATTAGGTAAGCATTTTACAGTTTCTCCTTTTCTGATTTTTAGTTTGGGTTTTCCTTTTTCTTGATAGTAACCTTCTCCTTCTGTAAACATAAGGATTTGTCCGCCTGGATGTTTATGCCAATCCAATCTTGCACCAATTCCAAATGTGGCAATTGCTATACTGCTGTTAAAAATACTGTCTGCACCACTTATTTCTTTCAGCCAAACGTCTCCAACGTGATGTGCAGTAGTTGATTTTTCTCCTTTTGAAAA
The DNA here is from genome assembly GCA_030053945.1 of Limnohabitans sp. Lineage (GTDB taxonomy): Bacteria > Bacteroidota > Bacteroidia > Flavobacteriales > Flavobacteriaceae > Flavobacterium. The sequence continues at coordinate 10,098 of JASGCW010000049.1, read as the reverse complement.
AAAATTGTCTTGGGCATTCACTTTTGTAGAGAATACAGAAAGCAATAATGCGGTTAAAAAAAAGGTCTGTTTCATATTAAAATTTGATTGTTAAATTAATGTGTCGGTTTTTTAGGGTTGCAGGTAACTACCATATATCGGCAACCCCCCTGCGCTTTTTATTCCATTTTGGCAAGATATACTAAAGTTTAGCATAAAATTAGGTTATTTCCTTGCAAAACTACAAAATAAATTTTGAACAATTTAATAAAACATCATTTTTTTTATAAAGTACAAAGCAATTGATAAAGTAGATGGTCTTTTTTTAGGGGTTTTGTTTTGAAGCAATGGGGGAAAGAAAAAATAATTGTTTTGAAAACAGAACATTAGGCTAATACAAATCAGTCTTTTGAACATGAACCCCGCCTTTGGGTTAGGTGCTGTTAGTTGTTCGTCCTTATCTGGTCTTGTTAAATTGTGCGTTTGTTTAATGTCGAATAGGTCGTCTTGCCAATGGTGTCAACAAGTGGAAACGTATAGTCAGGTTTTTGAGTGTAACCTAATTTTTCCATTTGTGAAATGAGTTGTTCAAACTCTTTAAAGTTCTTGTCGTTGGCATTTTTTTTCTCTTCCAACTTAACAGTGTCTTTTAGTTTGTTAGCTATTGATTTCATATTGCAAAGTTATATAAATTTTCTTGAATGTAAAAACGGCTCTGAATTGTTTCTAATTATGTATTGGCAAATAAGGTCGTTGTATTCTCTTATGAGTGGTTTTAAAATAGTGTCATTAGAATAGTCCTCAATTTTCAGTTTCAAAATATGTGTTAAAGCCTCAACATCTATTGAACGCCCGTGTGAGTGCCAAAGTTTGTTATTTGACAAATCTCTTGCAATTTCAGTGGCTCTGTCAATTTTTTCTTGGTTTGTTACAGGACTTTGATTGCTGTGAATATTCCAGTTTTTGAATTTATATTTAACAAGCCATGCTTTCAAAAGTTCAATGGTTAAGTCTCTTGCTTGCTCAAATCTCCTTAACATGGCGATGTCCTGCTCTCTCAACATTATTAATTCTGCTTGGGTTAGAGTCCCGTTTGCCGACTTTTCAATCATTTCTTCAACCTTATCAAGATAGCCAAGTACTGGCACCCAATTTTTACCATTAAAAACTTGTGGGTCGATTGGCCCAAGAGATGAAGAATAATCCATATAAATTTTATCGCCCGACATACAAAATATCGTCCCCGCTGAGTATGCAGAATCAGGGACAATAAAATAAACCTCTTGGTAATGTTTTCTTGTTATTTTAACCATTTTTTCTAAAGTCTCAGCACTTCCTCCTGGTGTATTTAAAATAATGCAAAGGGTTGAATGTTGGATTGTATCAGATTTTAAATCTTCAATAAAGTCTCTAAAAGGTTTTTCAAGTGAATTTGCAATTGAACCATAATAAAAAATTACATCAGCATCAAAATGTGTTTCAAGTTTTGATAATCTTTCATTTAATATGTCGTGTAAAGTGCTGTCAAAAATTGGTTTCATTTTCTCTATAATTTTGTGTCAATGGTATGATTTATATTTATTTTTTAAAATTATTGCTGTTGGTCATTAATTGCGTTTGAGGTCTGCAATGTTCGGTCGTTATAGAGTGAAGCCTAACTAACATATATCCACAACAATTTGCGCTTTTTATTCCATTTTGGCAAAATATAGGAAAGTGTAGCATAAAAAAAATATTTCCTTGCAAAACTACAAAATTAATTTTGAACAATTTAATAAAACATCAACATTTTTTTACAAAGTACAAAGGAGTTGACAAAATAGATCGTCTTTTTTTAGGTATTTTGTTTTAGTTGAGAAAATATCTTTTTTAAATATTTTACAATAGATATTTAGTTATTATTTTTGGTGCAAAGGGTAGTGGAAGCTCCTTTTATTTTTTCCATTCTATGTGTCCATTGACACCGTTCTTCTCGAACACCATTAATATGTCTGCACAAAATTTTTGAGTTTCTATGTCGTTGATGGATTTTGCAAGCTCATAAAGACGAATAAACATTTTCTTGCCCGTTTCGGTTTGCTTGTTTTTTTTCTTTTCCAAGTTGTGCTGGGCACAAAGTGTTTGTCCGTTTTCAAGTGTAGCCTCGCCTCCAAAATCTTTTGCTTTGATATGATCAACCTGAAGTTCAACACCATCCATTTTTCCGCTGCCGCAAATGACACAACGATAATTGTCACGAGCTAAAATAATTTTCTTTTGGGCTGATGTAAAGTTTTTTAAATCGCTTTTAATTACAAAGTCTGGGTCGTAACGATAAACGCCTTTAGCAATTTTGATAAGTTGTCCTTCTTGTGCAAGTTTTCTTATGCCTCTGTCTGGGTTTCGGAAAACAGCATCGGTTCTTTTCTTCCATTCTGTGGTTACCCAATCAACAATTTCAGGATGTGGGATGTCTCTTTTGGGATTTTTCTTAAAGAACGCCATGATGAGTTCTGCTTGTGTTATTTTAAGTTTCATGTGAAAAATCTGGCTTGTGGCTTGCTCCAATTGAAACAATTTGTCATCCATTTTTCTGAAAATTCTAAATATTGTTGATAGTTTAAAGTGTCGTCATTTGAATTATATTCAATGCCTACGTTGTAAGGAGGTGATGTTACTATAAGGTCAATGAATTCTTTGTCGAAAGTTTTGCTGTTAAGCACTGTACCCTGATACAAAATTGTGTTTTTATGTCGGAAAAATTCTTTTCGGGAGGATACACCACTATCTAATATGAAGTTAAAGTTGTCCACAGTAATTTGATGTTCCTCAATTTTATATTTCATTTTACTTTTCGTTTTTTCATCTAATATTGTTATTAAAATGTTTTTTTTTAAGATATTTATTTATAGTCTGTTTCGTTAGTATATGTTCGAAATTCAAAAACTAACAGACCCTTTAAAAAAAAAAATTTTCAAATTTCTTGGCAAAGTTATGTTTTTTCTTTTTTATTTTACCAAATATTTGTATTTTTATTTTGCATTTTAGTGTTTTTTTATTGTTAAAACACAAATTTAAGATTATAAATTAAAGCTAATTAATAGGTTTTTACCTAATTCTTTAAATTATTTACTATTTTAAATAAAAAATGAATACCTTTACCTAAATTTATAATATGATCAAGATTCAAAAAATTATTAAATTATAATAAAACGTTTTTAACACATAAAAAAAATCTATGAATCATTCAACACTCATTACCACAAGCACCCATCTAGAAGGTTATAAAATAACCAAACAATTGGGCTTAGTTAAAGGCATTACCGTACGTTCCAGAAGTATCGTTGGTAATGTCGCTGGTAGTTTTATGACCATTTTCGGTGGAAAAAGTACCATTTATACCCAATTGTGCGAAAACGCCCGCGAAGAAGCCCTTCAACTCATGATTCAACACGGTAACGAGCTAGGTTGCAATGCCATTATCAATATGAGATACGAATCGAACGACATCATGAGCGGTGTTACCGAAGTATTGGCTTACGGCACTGCCGTAGTCGTTGAAAAAATACCGTCTTAATGAAAAAAAGAAAATTCTATTTGCCCCAATTTAAATAGAGTCTGTTTAGAAAAAATATGTTTTCACCCAGGTTTTTTGTATCTTTGCGTTTAAAATAAACCATGTCTTCTTTTATTGAATCCTTAAAGTTTTTACATTTTAAAGAACTAGAAAGCACTCAAACTTATGGGCAAAATCTTGTAAATAATAAATTGTTATCAACGCCTACCTTAATTTCCACAGATTTTCAAAAGAAAGGAAAGGGGCAAAACCAAAAAAATTGGCATGCATCACCGGCTAAAAACATTCTTCAAACCTTAGTTTTGCCTATCCAACTTCCTATAAAACATCAATTTATAATTAGCATTATTACAGCCCTAAGTTGTTACGATTTTTTTGAAAACTATTTAAAACCTGACCACAAGAGTTTTTTAAAAGTGAAATGGCCTAATGATATTTATTATAAAAATTTAAAAATTGGCGGAATACTGATAAACTTAAAAACACATAACCAAACTATTCATTATGCCTTTATAGGAACCGGACTTAATATTAACCAAGTTTTTTCAGATGCTGCCCATTTAAATGCAACCTCTTTAGCCCAAATAAACCATGACGTTTACGCAATTCAACACGCATCTAGTTTTTGGATTCATTGTTTTGATAGTTATTTTACTAAACTAACCAATTTAAATACATATCCAATTTTAGTGCAAAGGTTTAATGAAGTTCTGTATAAAAAAAACGAACCCATTACATTTACTCAAGACTGTAATTTAAAAATTAAAGTAACTATTAAAGAGGTAAAAGAGACTGGTATTTTAATAGTTGAAGATGCACAAAATAATTTGATTGAAGTTTACGACTCTAACAAATTAAGTGATTGGTAACAAACTACAAAAAACTTTGAATAATTTAATGTTCAAGCTAATTTTTAAAATAAAAAGACTGTTTTATAAAATAAATTGCATAAAATTAAGTTATATTATTAATAATTTGTTAATTTTGCATTGCTTTAATTTATGAGACCTATTAAATCAACCCAAGACTTTGTTGAATCTATCTTAAGTGAATTAGATAAAAAAGGTAATTTGTCTGAAATTGAAAAGCATAATTTTAAACAACGCTATTTTCATGTCCCAGAACCACCATCAGTTCCCCCACCTCCCCTCCCTAATTTTAGTACCCCTGCTTTATATAATCAATCCCCACCAGAAAACAATCAACAGGTTGCTGTTTACAACCCCTCAAGTGCGTTTCCGCCTAACGATATTATTATAAATCATCGCCTAAACGATATTGTAAATAGTATATTTTTGGCCGTTCAGTTAGAATTTAAAAAGAAGTATAGTCTTAAAGAAAAAGAAATCATAAAATCTGCATTTATAGAATTTTATAAAGAGTTATTAAGAAATTTTACTCAAAATGGATATTAAAACATTATGAATTTAAAACAAATAAAGGATTTTTTAGACCCCATACATTTAGCTGAAATTAGCGAAGATCTTGGCTATAATAAAAATCAAATCGGACATCAAATTGTTATGAACTTAGATGGTTCTTTAGAATTAGACCATTTTGACTTGGCTATAGTTGGTGTTGAAGAATATCGTGGTATGGGCTTATCTAAAACAAAACTATCCTCGGCTAATACTATCCGAAAAGAATTGTATCAACTGTATCATTGGAAAGAAAATATTATTTTGGCCGATTTAGGAAACATTAAAATTGGCGGTAAAGTAAACGATACGTATGCCGCTTTAAAATCTGTACTTTCTACTTTAATGCAATTAAACAAAAAGGTTATTATTATTGGTGGGTCTCAAGACTTAACTATTCCCCAATACCAAGCTTATCAGTACTCTAATAAACTTATTGATTGTATTTGTATCGATTCTAAAATTGATTTTGATGTAGAAGGAAGCATCCCTGTAAACAATTATTTAGAATATTTGTTTACTAATCTTCCTAATCATCTACGAAATTTTACCTTGATGGCATATCAAAATTATTATGGGCATGTTGAAGTTTTAAATACCATTGATAATTTAATGTTTGATTGTATTCGATTAGGTTTTCTACGACAGGATGTAACCCACCACGAACCTGTTTTTAGAAATAGCCACATGGTTAGTTTTGACGTCAATGCAATACAGTACGCTGCCGCACCCACAAGTATTCATAGCCCCAATGGCTTAGATGGTGTTGAAGCCTGTACTTTATCGCAATTCGCTGGTATGAGTTCGCTTTGTAGCACCTTTGGAATCTATAATTATATCGCTTCTGAAGATATTCATAATTTAACCGCCAAACAAATCTCACAAATTTTATGGTATTATATTATTGGACACGGACGAAGCTTAAACGAAAAACCTTTAAAAGACAAAAAAAACTTTGAAATTTATCATGTAGAACTTCCAGATAACGAACATAAATTTCTTTTTTTAAAAAGTAAATCTACCCAACGCTGGTGGATGGAACTTATTGATAATAAATTTATTGCTTGTAGCTTAAGAGATTTTGTATATTTAAAAGATAATCATGAAATTCCAAAGCGCTGGGAACGTGAAATTGATAGGCTTTAACAACTCCATTAAACAGGTTTTATTCATAATTGTGATTGGTCTCTTTTTCGCCCAATGTAAATCTATTAATTATTCTCAAAAAAAATCACCATCTCAAACTTTTTTTGATACGGTATCACAAACTTTTACCCAAGACCCCATTTTCAACAACGCCCAACTTGGCGTATTGCTCTATGATATATCGAATCAAAAAACAGTATTTAAATTACAAGAACATAAATTTTTTATTCCTGCGAGTACTTTAAAACTATTTACTACTTTAGCCGCCGTAAGTTTTATTAAAGATAGCCTTAATGGGTTTTTAAGTTATGAAACAAACGATACGTTGTTTTTATTACCCTTAGCAGATCCAAGTTTTTTAGACCCAAGATTTCCACAAATTATCTCAGAAAAAATATCAAAAACATCTAAAACTATCGCTTTTTTATACTATCCAAATACCATTAAAACCTACGGCTATGGCTGGTCTTGGGATGAATACGATGAAGATTATATGCCAGAACGGTCGTTGTTGCCGATTCATCAAAATCTTGTAAAAATACAATACCAAAAAGATTCTATAATTACCTATCCTAAATACTTTAGTAATAATGTAAGCGTCGAAAAAACCACCTCAAAATTTTTAGCTTTTTCGAGACAACGCTTTCAAAATAAGTTTTTTTCTCGACCATCAAACTATACATTTGCCTCCACCTATATCCCTTTTATAGTTGGGGATTCTCTGCAATTACCTACAGCCATTCTTGCGGCTGAATTTCCCGACAAAAATATATGTAACCTTCCTTTTCGTCCTAATAATCAAAATCTTAAAGCATTAAAAACCCAAAACTTAGATAGTCTTATTAAAACAATGCTTTTAGAAAGCGATAACTTTATTGCAGAGCAATTGTTAATAAATATTGGTCTGCAAGATTCAACGATGTTTTCAGAATCATTTACTATTCAAAAAACTCTTAATAATTATCCAATTACTAACAAAAATGCCCCTTTGTGGTTAGATGGCAGCGGCTTAAGTAGATATAATTTAGTTACCCCAACACATACGCTACAAGTGTTGTTAAGTTTAGATAGTTTATTGCCCCAAGACCGCCTAAACAATTTAGTGTCAACTGGCAATAGAGGCACTTTAAAGGGCTTATATACCAAATATCCACAAAACATTCATGCCAAAACCGGTACCTTAAGCAATAATTTAGCATTGGCGGGTTATATTAATACGTTAAAAAACAAACGCTTCGCTTTTGTAATAATGGTAGGAAACCACCGCGAAAAAAACGGAAGCATTAGACGTGTTATCGAAAACTATCTCAATAAAATTATAGAAGCCAATTAATTTATTGACTGTTGAGGCATGGTTTTTTGTGCCGTAAAGCTAATTTTACAAGAAATAAACTACTGTCCAACTTTGCCTGTTAAAACATTTGCCTTGGCGTTAAACGGATTACCAGAGCTCCTTCTAAACGAAATTATTTGCCCAGTGTGCCAAACAGCATCTTCGATAGGACCATTGATGAGATTCCAAAAAGGCAGTGTTTTAGTGGGTTCTTTTTTATTAAACACAACTTTACAATCATCTAATTTTATGGAGCCGTGTTTTAGCAAATTGCTTGCTTTTTTAAAATTTACAAGTGTTGCCCGTCTTTTTTCATGAAACGTGTTCAATTTAGAACCCTCAATAGCACCAAAATTTTTATCAATTGAATTAACAATAACGATGGAAAGTTGTAAAATGTGGTCCATTGTTTCTTCGGTTGTTCGGGCATTGGCGCTGGCTTTAAAAGACAAGTCTTGGGGGCGTAACCCTTCTGTTGCCCAATAATAACGAAAGCCCAATCCGTCAATCATACGTGCTACAACGTTTTCTGATGTGTTCTTTTCTGGGAAGTCTGGCATTTCGTAATAGGGTAATGTGTCAAGGGCTGTATTTGCAACAACGGTGCGTGAACTCAAAACAAAGAATAAAAAGATGAATACATATTTCATAATTAATAAATTAGTTTTTAACAATAAAAACAAAGATACTTATTTTTTGGTGTGATGGACAAAATTAATGGTTTTTTTTAGATGTTTGGTCATTTATGACTGAAAAAATTTACGGTTTACCACCCCGTCCTGCGGACACCCCTCCTTGTCTAGCTACTGTTAGGACACAATTTAATTTATATTCTAAAACTTTCCGCCCTCTATTTTTTTGGCTTTTAAAATATTTTCCATCTGGGTTCGCTTGTTGAAGTTAGGAATGCTATTTGTTGTTTTTTATCTTCAATGTCAAACCCATTCGTGTTTGGTACATCAATGATGGGATTCTTCATAAAAATTATACCCTCGTTTATATTCTACTAAGTTTCCATCCTTCAAACATTTCATAGAACTTAATCAATCCTTTTTGCAAAGTAATTGGTCCTGCTTTTCTTAGTTTGTTGTCATCTTTCCAACCCCCTAGCTTACCAATAACAGCGTATGCCCATTTAATTGTTTTGGGATGGTATTTAGTTGTTTTGGGTTTTTGATTTTTGGGGGGAGGTTGATATTTAACGTTTTCGATTTTTTCCAAACACGCTACTTCTTCTTCATTAAAAATGAGGTTAATATTTTGATCTTCGGTGCTTATGTTAGCTACCATCATTTGCAATATCTTTAGGGCGGCTATCAGGCAAAGCAAGGGAAGTTTTCAAATGGAATAGCCCGATTCTAATTCTGAACTTTCTATTTTAAAACCTTCTGTTTTAAGTAGTTGGTGCAATTGTTCTATGTACCAGCGATACTTATAAATATCTGATTCTCTATCACTAACAAAAGTTATACTAGCTGCTTTTTGCAATACTTTTTCACTCTCGTTCACGGCTGCTATCCATTTATAATACTCTTTGTCTTCAATCGATAGCTGACCATATTTTCTTTCATTTTTGGTGGTGGTTAATTTGCCTCTATCCCACAATTGTATATTTGGAAAGCCAAGAACAACACCACTTTCAAAGTCTATAGCCAAAGAACCATGAAGCATAAAACCTAAAACATCATCACTAGCTGTTTTGCCTAAGCCACTATCTTTTTTAAGACGCCCATGTGAGAAGTTAAATTAAATTCACATGTGTTGTTGACAACCACTATGTTTTTACCAGCACAAAATTGAACACAAGATTGGGTAATGGGAGTTAGCAAAAAACTTTCCGTAACTGATGTATTCTGTAAAATCCTATAAAATGAACGTCGTTCACTACTATTATCACTAATAAAATTAATACTGCTTTGTCTAAAATTTACTAACTTTTCAACTAATTTATTTAATCTATTTTCTATGCGTTTGTCGCCAAATTCATCTGTAAACATATTTTGTTTACATTATTAAACGTGTTTTTTTGAAATATAGTGTCCTAACAGTAGCCTGGCAAGGAGGGGTGTCCGCAGGACGGGGTGGTTGGCGTAGTTTCAACTTGATGGTTTTGGGGTTGAACGGGGTGTGGTTTAGGAGGTGGTTGCTTGGTATAGGTAGTGTACAACACGCTCGCCTTAAAATTTATTGACAGTTTTGAAAGTATTTATATTTAAAAAAAATTGCGTATTTTTACTACGTATTTTTACGCAATTTTTGAATAATTTAATTTTTTAACTTTGCCCCAAAATATACCCAATGTTAAAAAACAAAACGCCAATCTCCGCAGAACTACATTTACCACCCATCAATTACAACGATAGTTGGCAATATGCCCTAATTCATTACACCCAAGAGCTGGTTGAATACTTTTTGCCCAAAATTGCTAAAAACATCCATTGGGATAAAAAATTCCGTTTTTTACAACAAGAACTTACAAAATTGGATATAAAAGATACTACCAAAAGGGTCGATTCTTTATTAGAGTTTACAACCTTATCGGGCGACCCGCTAATTTTGTTGTTACATATTGAAATACAATCAACTAAACCCGAAACAATTGCCTTTAGAATGTTTGAATATTTGGTTAGACTTTTTAAATTATATCCAAACGCCGCAATTGAAAC
>JASGCW010000166.1 GCA_030053945.1 Limnohabitans sp. | reverse complement strand
AATTACAAATGCTAGAACTAGCCAACTAACAATCAGAACTGTGATATTAAAAACGGCATTCTTTTTATAAAAATTTACAACGATTGAGAGAAGAATCCAGAATGAAAAATAAAGTATAATAAAAATCATTAATATCAGTAAATCAAAATGAATCCTGAAATTACATATCATTGAAACAATACTCAGCGAAACCACTAATAATCCTGTCACAGTAACTAAAACAATAGCATAACGAATAAATACATATTTCCAAAAAGGCAAAGTACTGGCTATCATATTTATTCTTCGCTTTTCAATCTCAATAGCAATAAGGTCAAAGGATAAATAAATAATAAAAAGCGGAAATATATAAAGTATTAAAAATTTATAATCAAAATTCCCTAAAATATAACTATTTGGATTATAATACTCTGTATCGTGTACTTGTCCTTCTAAACCTCTTATCGTTATATTCTTTGTATTATTCTCAAAGGCAAGCGCTCGTGTATTTAAAACCGATAAGTCATTGTATTTAAAAATAAACGGAAATTGCTGATAGTACAATAACAATCCCAAATCCTCCGAATGTAGCTTTATATTTTTATTTGTGGTGTAAGTATAAAATTCTTGTGTTTTAGCAATAGAATCTAAATATTTATTCACGGTTTTATTGCCATTAATTGCCGCAATAACAGCTATTAAAGCCACAACAAATAGGAGTAAAAAAATACGCTTAGACCTAAAGTATTCTATAATTAATATGCGTATCATAACTTAATTTCTTTTAAATAAAATGATCTTATAAATAATATAGCAAACCATATTACTAACACTGAGAATGTAAATAATGATTGTTGAATAAGAATGTTTTCTTTTCTATACTTAAAATGAAACCTTTCTAAATCGTGCCAATGTTTTTTATCAATAGCATAAGGTTTGTCTGTAGGCAACAATTTTTTATTACTGATAAATTTTATCTGCAATTCATTCATCTTTTGGGCTAAATAATACCTGTAATCCTCGGCTTGCGATTGAAAATTAAGATGACTATAAAAATCAGAATCACATAATTTTTCTGACACATCTTGTAAAGCGATAAATGGATCAATCACACCTAATTTCGTAAATAAAGAATTTTGTTTTGTAATGACATCATTACATTTATCTATTTCTTCTTTATAAATCTTAGCATAAATTTTCTCTGCTTCCTTCATAACAAATCCTGCATAATTAAACGTTAATTTTTCTACAGAATCTACCTTATTAACTCGCAAAACACTATCTTTTAACCTCTTAAAATAGAGATCTTCTGGATTATGACTATCCCCAATTTTACTCATTTTTTCTGTCAACAAAGTTTCAACTTCAATCTTTGATGGAACCCGATAAGAACTTTCTATAAATGCATAAAAGCTCTTTGGTAATACTAAAATAAAAAGTATCCAAATTGCAGTTAATTTTAATAATGAATGTGTAGCGTTTTTGCTAAAGAAACTAACATTCATAATTAACAAAGAAACTATAGCTAAATAAATCACATAAGTTATAAGTAACAAACTCAAGCGTAAAAGGGAAATATTGGTAACTTGCTCATTTAGAACTTGCATTAAATAAAGTGCTAAGAAAGCTGGAATTAGAAACAATAAACTCACTGTTTTCAATGCCAAAAAATTTGCCCAGTAAACTTGTCTTACAGATACGTTTTGAACAAGTAATAACTTCAAAACTCCCTTTTCTTTATCATAAGCTATACTTCTATAACCAATAATAATAAGTAGCAAGGGAAGAACAATTTTAAGCAAATTACTCAACGATATATCCATAAAACCTGATTTTGTAACAGAATTTGAAGGAACAAAATTTGCCGTATTTTGTTTGTGTGCTTCAAGATATACTATCGATCCTACATATGAATTTATTCCAGAATCAAACAAGCACAATGGGTCCAATTGCTTTATTGCAAAAGACCCATAATGTGCCATTCTATGTGGATGTTTATCTGGATTTGACTCCCAACTTAATCGATCTTGTTCTTGGTATTTTTTTGCCAAATCGTTAGTTAACTTGTAGTTTTCGAATGAACTATAACTAACCAAAATAATAGCCACAATAAAAAAAACAAAAGATACTACAAACGATTTTGATTGCAAGTACTCCTTGATTTTGAAAGAATATAAAATCTTAATTTTATCCATAAGACTAATAAACCTTAAAACTTGTAGTTAATGGTTGCCAAAATGTTTCTTGGTGCGCCAGGAAATAAACGCAAATAGTTTTGAGCACCTATCCAATAGGTTTCATTAAATAAATTATTCATATTAATAGCTAATTGAACACTGCTATTTTTTGGCTTATAATATAACGCTGCATCAAAAATCGTATATGCTGGGATTTCAAATGTTCTAACAAACCAAGGCAACTTACTACCACTATGCTGCGCTCCAAAACCTATACCAACACCATTTAAGAAATTCTCTTTAAAATTATAGCGAGTCCATAAATTTGCACTATTGTATGGCGTGTTTTGCTTTCTTGCTCCTATCAATGTTGCATTATTATCTTCCTTTATTACAGCATCTATATAAGCATAAGAAACATTTATTTGCCAATTTTCTAATATATTACCTGCTACATCAAGTTCAAAACCTTTACTACGTTCTGCACCTCTTGTTTCTAACTTATCAGGAAAAACAGGATCATTTGCATTTTGCAACAAATTATACTGATTGATATAAAAATAAGCTCCATTGATTGCTAGATTATTATTAAAAAATGTTGATTTAAAACCTACTTCACTCAAATCACTTCGTAACGGTTCGAACTGCGCTGCCGATTCTGGTGCGTTAAAAAAGTTACCCGTATTAGGCATTAAAGTAACTGTATTTGACTGTGGTTGAAAGCCTTCTAAGTAGGTACTATATATATTAATGTTTTTATTAATTTGGTAAGTAACCCCTATTCTAGGCAAAACTACTTTATTAACATATTCCTTTTGATTATTTGTTTTGTAGTTAATATAATCTTTAAACCATTCGCTTCTTAAACTCAACAAAACAGAAACCTTGTTCCATTGAAAAAAGTTTTGAAAATATAAAGCTTCACTTTTAGTATATGCCGAAGGTATTGCCGTACGAACATTCATTTGATAATCATTGATATTTCGTACTGTATAAGTAGGATTTGCAAGATCAAAATAAGTAACATTTGGTTTTGGCAACACTACACCATTATAAGTAATCGTTTGATAGTTAGCTGCATTTGCAACCACAAATGAATTAGTTACACTGCCATTGTTAAGTAAAAAACCACGAGCTGCATTTTGACCACCTCCTTTTATTTTTTCCCAACCACTAAAATCAAAACCTACTAACGTTTTATTTTTTATAGCTCCCCATTCAAAGTCATAGGTCAAATAGGCACTAATATTATCAGTATCCCAATTTTGTTTTCTTTGAACAAACTGCATCGCTGCAAGCGATTGAACAGATCTGCCAGTTATATCAGTCGCAAAAGCATTTGTTGTTCTATGTTCTTGCAAATCTTCGTTCCAAGTTTGCTTCATATATTGCAAATTAAACAAGAACTTACTTGTTATTTGTCTTGAAAAATTAGTCATAAATATCAATTCCTTAGTTTTGAAAAAATCGTTAGGTGCACCTAAATTTAGTCCTATAGGTGTACTATCTAAACTAGTTTGCCCAGCAACTGCACCAAAAATAGGCTGTCCTCTATCTAAATTTCCATTCATATTAGAATAAATCAATTCTGCATTAATCTTTGTTTTATCATCAAACAAATAGGAAATTGAAGGAGAAACCAAAAAGGAATCATTGTTAACTAAATCTCTGTAACTTTTGGCTTGTTGATAAGCTCCATTAAATCGATATAATAGCTTTTTATCTTTATCTAAAGGGCCTGTAAAATCGATTGTCCCTCGTAAAATTGAAAAACTACCAGCAGAAAAACTAACTTCTTTTCGTTCCGTTTGTAAAGGTTTTTTGGTTACAAGATTAATGCTTCCTCCAGGATCTACAGTAGAAAAAGTAGCACTAGCAGGCCCTTTTAATACTTCTACTCTTTCAATATTGGATGTAATAGGTTGTAAAAAATAATATTGTCTAGTACGCATTCCGTTGATAATTTGCCCTTCTTCATTTTGACTTATTCCTCTAATCGCATATTGATTATAAAAACTTGACGGAATAACCCCTGGTGCTATTTTTACCACATCAGCAAGTAAATAAGCTTGTCTATCCTGCATTAATTCTTTTGTAATTGTGGTTACCGACTGCGGAATTAATTTGTTATCGATACCAATTTTTGTAGCCGAAAACGAATAATCACTTGTATATTTTCTGGATGACCTTCCTATAACCTCAACAGTTTGAAGGGTATTTTGGTTTGTTTTTATTAAATCAAAATCTTGTGTTGTAGTGTTTGCATCTATTAAAATTGTTGCGGTATAATGTTCATATTGGTCTGAATCGATGGTAATAACTCCTTGGCAATATTCTTTTAATTGTAGTGTAAAAACCCCTTCATCATTTGTTGCAGCGGTATAATAAGTATCATTGGTTTTGAATGTTATTTTTGCTTTTGCTATGGTGTTTTTACCAGCAAAAACAGTTCCTTTAAAATCTACTTGAGCAAAAAGGCTAGTTGTGAATAAAAAAACAAAGAGGCTATATATAAATTTCATTTTTTATTTTTTTTTGAGTAAATAATTCTTGTATTGATTCTAGATTTTGAGTTTTTGTTTCTAACTCATCGATAATTTTTCCATTTTGTAAAATTCCTATTCGGTTTGAAATCTCCTTAGCAAAAAACAAATCGTGTGTCGTAATTAAAAACGAAATATTTTGTTTAGAAATCTCCTTACACAATTGTGTCAAATTCTCAACCGAATTTGGATCTAACCCATTTGTAGGTTCGTCCATTATGATAATTCTTGCTTTTTTCGCTAAGGCTATAGCAATAGCTACTTTTTGACGCATTCCTTTGGAATATTTAGCAATTTTTTGGCTAAATGCCGACTCAGGTAACCCTACTAATTGCAATAACTTTAGAGCTTCTTCCTTAGGTAGTTTTTGACCAGTTAAGTCGGTAAATAATTTAAGATTGTGGTAACCACTCAAATTTTCATAAAGAGCGATTTCATCTGGCACATAAGACAAATAATTTCTGTAATTTTTATCTTCAAATAAAGGCTTATCATCCAACATTATTTCTCCACTATCAGCTTTTAAAAAACCTAATATTAAATTTAATGTTGTTGATTTTCCAGCCCCATTATGACCAAGTAAACAATATATTTCTCCAGTATTAATTTGCAGATTCAAATCTGAAATAACACTAACAGTATTATATTGCTTACAAAGATTCTTAATTGTAAGCATAGTAACGTTCTATAAATGATTAATTTTATTTTATGATCAAGTTTTATAGGTAAAAAGAGTGTCTAATAAAAAAATGACTTTTATAGCTTCTTGATTAATTATAGAAAATTGGAACTAGAAACAACCTTTTTTAAACAAACAACAAAAACTGTTTAAGTCAATAAATAGCAAACAAAAGCTATTCAAATCAACTTAAAACCCTAAAAAACTTATATTAGTTAAAAATTGGAGGACCACGGGGGGTAATAGTAGAAGAAAACTTAATTGCGCTTTTGCTTACATAACTAAAGCCAACCGCATTAATGAATTGTACTTGATGTCTAACATCAAATGCAATAAAATCTGAAAACGTAAAAGAAGTTAGCGTAAATTCACATTCAAAACAGTGATCAAAATCATTATGATCATGTGAAATTGTCGTATTTGAATAATCATAAACGTGTTCACAGTGCTTTTTGACTAACTCTTTCAACAAATGCTCAAAGGAATGAACAGACTGAAAAGAGATTGAAAAGAGTAAAACACCCCAAAAGAAAAGGCTAACTATTTTAACTTTATTCTTCATCAGGATGCAAATATAGTTTTTTATTTAACTACTCGTAACAATTGTACGCTTCAGTCAGGGCATTCGCTTTTAAAAATATTTAAAGAAATTTGAAGAAATAACCACTCCCG
>JASGCW010000048.1 GCA_030053945.1 Limnohabitans sp. | reverse complement strand
TGTTATAATTTACGATTTTTTCAAAGAACTAATCTAAAGGATGCACAGATAAAAATAAATTGATAAAATATAAATTTTAATATTTATTTCCGCAAAGCGGATAATTTTACAATTAATTTTCTAAAAAACTGAATATAAAATCTGTGCATCTGTGGTTATTTCTTCAAATTTCTTTAAATATTTTTAAAAGCGAATGCCCTGGTTATAAATACCTACTTTACGGATATAAAATACAAAAATTGTACTTTGATTTTAATCTGTGCATTAGTGGCATTTTAATCACGTCAATTATAAGTATCCTATAAAAAATTGTTTAGTTTTCTAATACAAGTTTCCAAATTGAATTAACTTCATTTAATAAATATTCTTTTTGTTCTTCATTTTTAACCCAATCACATCTAGTTTGTAAATAACGAAGTTTATCTTTTAGGACACTTTGCTCATTAAAATTGATGTTTTTTGATTCCCATTTTTGTTTTAATGAATTTAAATCTTTCATTAATTCTTCTGCATTAGCAATATGATTTTGAAAAGCTTGTGGGTGGTCTTTTAAAGTTTCACTTTCGGATTTAGTTTTATCCAAAGTTTCTTTTACAATTGTTTCTAACAATTCGATTTGTTCCTCATTATCCCAAATAAATTTCAACACCCATAAATCGGATGCAATAGCCTTGTTTCTGCCACATAAAACAGCACTTGCAGCAATCAAGTTTTGTAATTTAACCGCTCTACGGTCTGAAACTTTTATACCCGTATTACGCAACACGTGAATAACTTCAATAAAAGCTTGTCTGATAGCTGTAAGATCAACTTGTTTACATAACAATTGTAATTCTTGGATGGCATCGACCGTAATGGTTACTTTTTCATTTTCAATTTGATTTTGCTGATTCCAACCTGCAAGTAAAACCTCTAATAGTAAATCGGGATTAACATAATCACATTTTACACGAATTAAAAAACGGTCTAACAATGCCGCTAAAGCTTCATCCTCAGGCAAGGCATTACTAGCGCCAACAAACATTAAAGCAGGAAGTTTTTTTGTTTCTTTACCGCGTTTGAAGATTTTCTCATTCAATGCCATCAATAAACTATTCAAAATAGCAGAATTCGCATTAAAAATCTCATCTAAAAACACAACAGAAGCTTCGGGTAGCATTCCTTCAGTATTTGTAATCAGCTCCCCTTCTTTTAGCTTACGGATATCAAACGGACCAAAAATCTCATTTGGTTCAGTAAAACGAGTCAGCAAATATTCGAAATTTTTCCCGCCGCTAATTCGGTCAGAAAGTTCACGAACAATTGCGCTTTTTGCTGTTCCTGGAGGCCCAAACAAAAAAGCATTTTCACGCGCTACTAAGGCGATACCTAACAAGTCAATCACCCCATTTTTACCGACAAATATTTGTTTTACTTGAAGTAATACTTCATTTAATTTTTCAACACTTTTCATCTTATAATTCTTTCCAAAATTTTTCTTTATAATCACCAAAATTCTCTTCTAAACCCTCTTTAAAAAGAGTCTGCTGCGCTAGCGAAATATCTGTTCGTTCGTAAATACGATCAAGTAGCATTTGTTTCATACATAAATTATCCAGTAACTCGGGGTCAATTTTCAAATCATTAATCCCAAACCCTATTGCCGAATAATAAAATTTAGATAATTCCTGTTGTAACATTTCGACCAATACATCTCCACTGTCAATTCCTTTGAGTTTCAAAAACAATTGCGGTAAAAAGCGTAAACATAAATCGACCGAAAGCATAGCCGATGCAGTTATTTTTTTATCATAATTTTCCCAATTCGCTTTTAATTGCGTTATCGTATTAGTTCTACAAAGTAAAAACTGAGTGGTCAAATAGACTGTTTTTGCCGCCCATAAAGCTGCTTCTTTATCAAACTCAGGCGCTTTAAATGGATATTCCTGAGATTCTCTAGTATATTCATCTTCAAGGAATTCTATAACCTCCTTACATTCTTCGTTCGTAACTTTAAAAATTTCTTCGTAAAGTATTAAATGTTCAACAGTACGCAGATGATATAGGGTCTCTAAAAAATTATTTTTCACTATTTTAATTTAATTTGCAAATTTAGATTATTCTAACACTAACTATGTTAAATAATTTAGATTACAAGGCATTCGCATTTAAAGAATTACCACAGATGCACAGATTAAAATAACTCGATAAAATATGAATTTTAATATTTATTTCCGCAAAGCGGATAATTTTATAATTAATTTTCTAGAAAACTGAATATAAAATCTGTGCTCCCGATAGCAATCGGGAGTGGTTATTTCTTCAAAATTTTTCCAATATTTTTAAAAGCGAATACCCTGTACTCCAGATATCTTCGAATAATAAAAACATCATTTTTTTATTTTGTGACCTTGGTGAGATTCGAACTCACAATCCCTCTCGGGCATTACGGCTCTAAATACGCTTCCCTACTTTCCCTAACGATTTCGGTGCCTCTGTAAATTCTACCCATTAGTCCGCGCAGGTCTAACCGGAATATCCGTAAACTCTATAGTCCGTGATTTTTCTATAGGCTTTTCCTTTTAAGCTACAAGGTCATTATTTATAGAAGCAAAGATTCAAAATACACTGCGTAATTATTTTGCGTAGATAAATCATTTTTTTAAAAGCATAAAAAAACCTTGGAATTAATCCAAGGTTTACATCTTTAGATATACAAAACCTTTATTAAATAAAGCCATAGGAAGAAGTGAAACAGTCTCTTGTGTTAAGATATTTTGAATAGAAGCATTCTTCAATGTATGTATTTGAATTTTACATTTCGAATTATTTTTATTATCCAACATAGTATTTTCAAAAAAATACCATTGCCCGTTTATCTTATTGAAAGCTCTAGGATATATGTCTTCAGTTTTGTCATATTGCGATAAATAAAACAACACTTCTGAAGAAAAATTATTTAAATTGAACTTGATTATAGGGAAATCTTTTTCAGAATTCAATCCAAAAGCAGTGAAGTATATAATATCTTCATCTTGCTTTAAAAAACATAAAACTTCTAGAAAATTAATTTTGGTAAGATTTTCTGTGGAATTATATTTAAAAACAACCTTACCGTTATGATCAAAAATGACCAGTTGAGAGTTACCTAGTATTGAACCTGCATCTAATTTTGTAACTCCATACGAAACAATAATGTACTTGTTTGTGGTAATGATATTACTAAAGTCATCAATGAAAAAATTATTCAATAATTCTCCAGTGTTAGTAAAAATCCAACAATTAGCAACTAATTCATTTGAATCTAGATCTGCAATCAAGAATTTATCTTGATCTAAAAATTTTATTCTTGGTGATTGAAAGTCAACGAATAAATCTATTTTTATTTCAAAAGTATTTCTAAAAATACGATTATCAGAATCTATGATGATTAAATTATTACATTCATCGTACTCAAATGCTACGATATTATTTTGGGATATTATTTCAGTTATTTCCAAACTTGAATTTTAATTCAATAGTATTCATTTAATTTATTTAAACAATTAAGGTAAAAAGCAAGAAAAGTTAGTGCTCTTAAAAGAGCAGCCGTTCTTATCCTTATGGACAGTGAACCGGTAATTCTACATCTACGTGAGACTTACATTTCCTAGCGAAAACTTTTACCTTGTTGGTTTTTAACCCAACTTCGCTCATTCGGTCGCCCGAACTACGCTACCTTAGGACCGTTAGTACGAAGTAACCCTTCTTTACGACACTTAATTATTTTTTTATTGATAAACTAGGTAAAAAGCAAAAAGTCATTTTCTCTTTTACAAGAGTTTGGACTCGAACCAAATATAACCAACGATGTATGACTTTTTTACGACACTAATTTATATTTTAAATTCAAGGTAACATTCAAAATGAAACTATATCAGGGTGTTACCGTTACACTATTCCTATTGGGAATCAGGATTCGAACCTGAATTACTGGAGCCTAAATCGAAGTAATTCTTTTTTACGACACTTGATTATTCTTATATATTTTCCATTTTAGTTTTCTATATTTTTTCCAATTGCGTTGGTACTTATTATGTTTTGCATTAATGGTTTCATATCCGTGTGGAAAACACCTCGAACAGCCCATAAATTCACCATATAAGATTCTAGAGAATCCTATGCCAGACATTTTTACAGGAACGTCAATCATTCCTAACTCATTCAAACCAAAAGCATCTTTTAGTTTTTTACAATTTTTCATATCTATTCTATTAAGTTAAACTTAATAGAATGCGCCTTTTAGGGTATGTTTTTCCATTTTTTAAAATTGATTTTTTTAGTAAAATCAAGGTTATTTTCAATAAGAAACTTATACAGTGTCCTTACCGTTAGACGAGTCCCTTAAAGGGTTCAGGATTCGAACCTGAATTTCTGGAATGGTAATCGAAGTAATTCTTTTTTACGACACTCGATTTTTTTTTTAATCAAGGCAAAATGCAAAGAGAGACTATAATAGTATTTTAATTTAAACTAATAGATAACATTATCTATATAAGCTTGGTACTTATATCTCTAGCGTGACAGGCGAAGTAACTCTCTTTTACGGCACTTGATTATTTTGTTGTTTGAAACCTAAGAGTAAAAAGCAAAAAGAGTCCAGGAGTGCTCTTACCATTGAGCTATTTTGAGTGTTATCCCTGATAACTTAAACAAAAGTAGGAATCGAACCTACGGGTCTTACTAATTTTTCGAAGTAGCTCTTTTTTACGACATCTTTTGTTGTCAAACATTTATTTTTTAAATATTTTTTATGTTTTCAATGAACAAATGTATTTTTTTTACTGCGCAATTATTTTTCGTTGTTTGAAAAAAGAGGCAAATTTTGAAAAAAGTTGGGCTAAGTTGTAATCGAAGTAACTTTTTAACTACGGCACTCTTTAATATATAAAAGCAATGGCTTAAAAATGTTTTAAATATTTCTATTTCACTATCTGGGAACGAAGGAACATTTTTAAAACGGCATTTTATATTTTCTTTACAAATGAATTTTTCTACTACGTAATTATTTTTCGTAGTTTAAAAAAACAAGGTAAAAATCGATAAGTGAAATATATCGTGCTCTACCACTGAGCTACTCTCCCATTATAGTTTTTCTTGTGGAAGAGACGGGATTCGAACCCGCGACCACGTCGTTAACAGCGAAGTAACACTTATCTACGACACTTGTTTTTTATAAACCCTGCCCAAAAGACAGGGTTTTATACTTCCAAATTAAAGTGTTATTTCTTTAATTCTTGCCAAGGCATTCTCTCCATTATCTATAGCATCAAGAACATCAAATATTTTATCTGACCAACCTGCTATAAGATGCACATCATTTCGTTTGATATCCAAAGGCACTTGACCATAACCCGCCAAGTCAAATAAATACAATTTAGCATTTGGAGCGATTTTTTTATATCGATTCCAAGAGTTTTCAAACGAATCTTTTGTTTGGTTACTATTCCACATTTGAACATCAGTAAACAAAATTACTTTATCTATAATTTCATTTCGTTGTATCAAATCTTCTACAACCAAATATCCATTGGTGCTATAACCTACTTCACCTTCACGATTGTAAAATTCCTGAACATTTGCTAATACATTTCGTTTTGACATATTGATCACCTTCCAAGTATCACCAAACATACCACTTATCACATTCTTGCATCGTGATTGCATTAACATACCCAACATAAGACCTATATCATACAATAAAACTTTACTTTTTGGTGAAATAGATTTTTGCATAGAACCTGATACGTCACACGCTATTACTACAGAGGTATTTCCATCAAAACCTTTAATATTTTGAGCACTTAACATCACTGCATCTTCAAGCGCTTCAAGTACCATTGAAGTATATCGTGAAGGCAAACCTTTAATCTCACGATAGGCAGCAAGAAATCTAAATGGTAATTGTTTAGAACTAGCCACCGCTTTTTCATTAGACAAGTACTTACAAACTTTATCTAAATGTTCAAAAGATACTTTTGCTTGTATTATATTTCTTAGGTTTCGCATTGTTGCCATATAGCCTAAACGATTACTATCGATCAATTCTTCCCATTTTTGTTTTATAGCTTCTTTTTTTGCTTCCTCACTTTCAAATTTATGTTGACCAAGATCAGACAATTCAGTCTCCCAAGTATAAGGAGTCTCTAACGTATCCGAAGCAATTTTGTTAAAAATAGCTTGTTGGTTTTCATCTTTAGCTTTTGGATGAACTAAGAACAAAGCATCACGCAATTTTACTTCACCATTTCGGTTATATTTTGCAAATTGATATTCGTCAAAGTTATTAAAAGTATCAGCAAGACCTTTTTGGACTTGTTTAGACAAACGATTCAGTTTTTTAACTCCACTACGTTCATTAGCCATTTGGTAATAAGCCAATAATTCAGTTATTTCATCAGCACGCTTAACCACACCTTTAATAGTATTTTTTACTATACTAGTACCTTGTGATTGCTTTGCTAATTCTACTGCAAGAACCATTGGAATAGATCGCATATACATTTGGTTGCGCACATAAACGGCAAGTTTTGCAGTAAACTCAGGATCACACTGACCAATTAATTTTTGAATTCGTTGCAAACGATCATTTGCTTTTTCATAAGTAACATCATTTAATCCTGTAGTTACCACAGCAGTGTATAATTCCATTTCAGGACTTACAGTAAATGCTTTTGCGCCTTCATAATTTGAAGTTACTTTTGTCTGTTTGTTAAAATAATTAAATTTCATGGTTTCTATATTTTAGATTAAACATGTCACTCATTGACAAAACAAAGATTCAAATATTAGTACGTAATTATTTTGCGCAGTAAAAAAATATTTCTAATTTTGGTAAAATTATTCTAATGAATATTCATGACATATTTTCAGAAACCCTTTCTACACTTGGATTTAGCGAAATAGAAATCAATATAAAATGGGAATTATTACATAAAAATTATTTCAAGAAAAATCGCTATTATCATAATTGGGCACATATCGAAGCAATGATTAAAAGTTGGTCGGCATACAAAAATCAATTAGAAAATCCAGTTGAAGTACTATTAGCCATATATTATCACGATGTAATTTATGTAAGCACTAGAAAAGATAATGAGTTAAAAAGTGCCGAACTAGCCTGTAAAGAATTAAAAGAAGTAGATGGAATTGATTTGAATACAATATACAACCTTATTTTATGCACACAAACACACAAAGCCATAACTAATGATGAAAAATGGCTTGTTGATTTTGATTTGCAAATATTAGGCAGAAGTTGGGAAATTTACGAAATGTATTATAAACAAATTAGAAAAGAATACCGAATCTATCCGCGTTTTATGTATAATCCTGGTCGGAAAAAAGCATTAGAACATTTCTTGGAAAAAGAAACCATCTATCAAACAGAAACCTTCCAATTACAATATGAAAAACAAGCAAGGGAAAATATTAGAAGAGAAATTGAATTGCTTTGAAAATTGTTGTAATTACCAAACACTGAATACTCACCAGTCTGAAAACTGAACACTGAACACTGAGACTGAACACTAAAAAATATGGCACAAAACAAAAACGCGTTAATCCGATACAAAACCATAGATAAATGTTTACAGAACAAATATCGCATATGGACACTTGATGATTTAATAGAAGCTTGTTCAGATGCATTGTATGAATATGAAGGCAAAGAAACCAATGTTAGTAAACGCACTGTCCAATTAGATATTCAAATGATGCGTAGTGAAAAACTAGGTTACAACGCTCCTATTGAAGTTTATGAAAAAAAATATTACCGATATGCTGATGAGGATTTTAGTATTACCGATATTCCTTTAACCGAAACTGATATTAATGTTTTAACTGAAACCGTTTCGATGTTGAAGCAATTTAAAGATTTTTCATTATTTAATGATGTATCAGATATTTTGCAACGTCTAGAAGATAAAATTTATGCCGAAAAAACACATACCCAACCTATCATTCATTTAGATAAAAACGAAAACCTAAAAGGCTTACACTTTTTAGATGAAATCTATCAAGCGATTGTAAAAAAAGTAGTTTTAGTGATAACTTATAAATCATTCAAATCTAAAGAAGCACAAACTTTTAATTTTCATCCTTTCATTTTGAAAGAATTCAATAATAGATGGTTTGTAGTAGGCAAGAAAAAAGGAAGCCATCCCATAACTAACCTCGCCTTAGACAGAATTATAAAAATTGATTATGATTTTAATACTTCTTTTGTTGAATATGAGTTTAATGCTGAGGAATACTATAAGAATGTGGTGGGGGTAACTATCAATGACGGTATGCAACCAAGGGTAATCCAACTTTGGGTTGATCCTTACAATGCTCCCTATGTTATCACAAAACCTATTCATCATACCCAACGTATAATTGAGCAAAATGAAGATGGAAGTGTAATAATTAGTTTGTTTTTGATAGAAAATTTTGAATTGGAACGAGTGATACTTGGTTTTGGAGAAAGTATGGAAGTTTTAAAACCAGAACGCTTACGACAAAGAATAAGATTTATTTTAGAAAATGCAGTGAAAAAATATAATTAAAAATTTTAAACCCACTATTCAATAACCATAGTCTATAACCTGTTTCAAAAGTTATATAAATCAAATTTTGCATTAAACACTTTTTGACGATTAACTTTAGAAACAGGTCTAAAATTTATGTACATTATATTAAAATCTACCTTTGGTATTTTTCCATTCTTCTTTAGGAGCAATGGATTCAATTACATCCCAATGCTCTATAATTTTTCCTTTTTCTAAACGGAATAAATCAAAGAAAGCAGTATGTTGGTTTTCAATAAAACCTTCACTAATGGTCAGTATAAAATTTCCTTGACCAATTATTTTATGAATTGTTTTGTAATTGATAGAACAATCTTCATTACCTAGATTATCCTCTATTTCAATAGCATTATTATTAGGATTATGTTCGATAAAACCTGCTTTGTTTACATATTCATTAATAGTAGCTATTTGTTTATCAATTAAAACATTGGTCACAAAATTTTTAACTATGTTTTTATTTTCTTCTGTTTTATCGAGATCCGTAATTTCAGTTTCGCCATCAATCATAGAATATCCTTTTTGATTAGGCTTAGCAGTAGGCTGAATACAATCCCACATTTCTACCACTTTACCTTCTTCAAAACGCATAACATCAAAACCTATATGAGGTCCATAAAAATCAAAATCGGTATGCAGAAATACATATTCACCATCTTCAATAACCCTAACAGGTGTTGCAGTAGCTGAATTTTCTGGAGCTGCCATCAAAAAATCGGTTAATCCCGTTATACCATCTGGTTTACGTACTGTATGATGAATAAATTTTTCAGCATTCACAAATTCCAAAGTTTCTAGAGATCGTGTTTCTATAGTTTTTATTAACGCAATTGCTTTTTCTTTATTGGTCATTTTATCTTGTTTAAATGGAGTTATTGTGATAAGCATAAAAATCAGGCAAAGGGAAATCCATTGTAGGCCCTTTTAAAATTCTAGCAAATAGTAGAACACAACATAATTTTGTCATATATTCAAAATGGAATTGAAGTTCAGCACTTGTTCCAGCAGTTATTAAATCTTCAATAGATTTCCATTCTTCTATCACAGTAAAAACCAAAATATCATTTTCTATATAATGCGAAATATCCATTAGTAATATTGCAGGATTGTCCTTGTTAGCATCTTCTGTGATTTTCATTTGTCTGAGTGCTTCAACGGCATTAGCAATAGGTACTTTATAGGTAAGTTGGTAGGAAACAATATTTTCCTCATTTACATCTGTTTTTGCTTTTAAATGTGTCATATTTTTAAATTTTAGTTTTATACATTAGTTATTGTCATAGGAACTGCTTCCGAAATAAGTTTAGATACTGGACATTTTTCTGCAATAGAAAGCAATCGTTCAATTTGTTCGCTTGAAAGATGATTTTCGAAGCAAATGGTTTTACTAATTTTTTTATTCTGTACGTCATTCGAATCCAGTTGGACATTTACTTCAATTTTTCCAGGATTCCAGTTCTTTCTTTTTGCATAGAGTTGTAATGTAATACAGATACAAGAAGCAAGTGAACCTAAAAAATATTCTAAGGGATTAGGAGCTAAATCAGTACCTCCAATGACAACAGGCTCATCAACAAAGAAAATCTTATTTTCTGTTTGTACTTGTGTGTAGAGTTTGTCTGTGTCCGAAATAGCTTTTACTGCAATTATTTTCATCCTTCAAAATCAGTTTTAACGTGCGAACCATCACAAAATGGTTTGTTCGTAGATTGTCCGCATCTACAAAAAGCTGTTACTTTATTTCGTTGTATTTCAGTACCATCGGCATTTTTAATTTTTAAATTACCATACACCATAAGTGGTCCTTTCGACAGTACTTCTACAATTTGTTCCGTTTCTATTATTTCTTGAGGTGTTTGTTCTTGATTAGAATAATAACTCAAAGCACCTGAAGGGCAATTATTAATTCGTTTGATAATTTCTTCTATCGTTGCTCCTTCAGCATTTATCCAAGGTTTAACAGATGGATTAAAGACAGATAAAAGCCCGTTTTCTCCTTTCCAACATTTTGTAGAATGTATGCAGGCGTCTGGTTTCCAAACTATTGTTATGTCCTTATTTGAATATTTTTTTTCCATTTTTATGATGATTTATATGTAAGACTCTGCTTTTTTAGGAATTCAAACTATAATTGATTTTCCCGTATTTCCCTTTAAAATAATCATTATTAGCTTCAAGAATTTCTTCAAATGTGTTCATTACATACGGACCTTGAGCCACAATAGATTCTGTATAAGTTTCTCCACCAAAAACCATAATATCTACCATTTCCGAAGTTGGATTTTCAAAAAGAATTTCATCTCCATTACTATCAAAAACAGCCAATTGACCTGATGGTGCTAAAACTTCATTAATAGTTGGATTACCAGAAACTGCAAAAGCTGCATATTCAAAATTTATTTCCGTTTTCATCAAAAAAGATGCACTAGCGGTCAATTGAATATGATACAAAAACTGCTTGCTATATGTAGGAATAATAGAACTCTTTGTTGCAAACTCACCAATTAAAACACGTAAACTTCCAGCTTGATTAGGCAATTGTACTTCAGGAACTTCATTTCCCTGGACAGCCATATAATCAGGAGTTTCTCGTTTGTTTTGAGCGGGAAGATTTATCCAAAATTGCATTCCTTGTCCAATACCTCCTGTTTTTTGAAATGCTAAAGTTGGGTTTTCATCGTGAATAATGCCATTACCAGCTTTCATCCATTGTAAACCGCCATTGCCTATTACTCCGTAATTACCTTGACTGTCGTAATGTTCTAATTCTCCGTAAATCATATAGGAAAAAGTAGCAATTCCACGATGCGGATGCGCAAAACTTCCATCAGGTTTAGTAGGTGTTTTAGGCAAATGAATATGTTTTGGGATATTATCCAAAAAAACAAATGGTCCAACAGCTTGAATGTAATGGTTAGGAAGTAAACGAACTACTTCTGTAGTACCAACTTGTGTTGTAATTCCATCATAGATAATAGAAACTTTTTTTTTCATAAAATTAATTTTTCCTGTTGCGATTAAATACAATTATGAATGATCACTTGTTCATTTAAGCCTTAAAATTCTAATTATAATCAATGTAAAAAGAGCAATCAGAATTGGCGTAGCTATCATATTGGTTTGTCCCGCTTGCAAATGTGTAATCACGGCAATGATTGCCCAAGGAAAAATTCCGAATAATGTTAATTTGCGAAGCTTAGGAAGAAGCAAACCAATACCCATTCCAATTTCTGAAACTCCAATAGGAAATCGTAACCATAAAGGATATCCCCAACTTTCTAAATTTTTTATTTGCATTTCTGCCCCTATTAGTTTAGTAATGCCCGATACAGTAAAAACGAAAACTAATAAGCCTATTAGTGTCCAAGTAATGATGCTTTTAATTTTAGGATTCATAATTTATTATTTTTAAGATTGATACAGTTTAGCGAATTCAACAGCATAGGTTGTGATTTCTTCTTTGGCTATAGAAGCATAAGGCTCTCTTACCCAATCTCTAAACAATTCGCAGAATAGTGCCCCTGTTGTGTTAGGAATTGCGCCTGCTTGTATCATTCGTTGTACAGCTATGTCGTGTGCAAGTGAGGACATTCCACCTATAGCATCACAAACAAACATTACTTCAAATCCTTCTGAAATGGCATCTAATGCAGGATAAGCAAGACATATTTCAGTGTACAAACCAAAAATGACTAATTTGTTTTTTCCAGTAGCTTTTACGGCTTCTACAAATCCTTTTACTTCCCAAGCATTCATCGTACTGCGATCAATTTCCTTACTATTAGGAAGTTCGTTTACTAATGCAGGGATTGTGGGTTGATTAACTCCCATAGCCACACCTACACAGCTTAGAATTACTGGAATTTTAAATTTTGTTGCTAATCTTGCCAAAAAAACAGCATTCAGTTCAATTAATCGAGTATCGTTACTTCGAACTTGTTTAAACATATCTGGTTGGTAATCTATGTAAATGAATGCTACATCATTTACATCCCAAATTGGTTTACTTTGATTTTTCTTTTCCATTTTTGATTTATTTAGTTATTGATATACTGCAAAAATGGTATGCATCAAGGCTTAATAACGATGATAAATAATAAAAAAAAACATTGACAAATGTCAATGTTTAATTAAAAATGCACTATTGTTTTGCTCCTTTTTTTCGAATTCGGCTAAGGGTTTCTTTAGTAATTCCTAGGTAAGAAGCAATAATATGTTGAGGGAAACGTTGCACAAACTCAGGGTAGGTTTTAAGTAAATCTTCATAACGCTGTTCTGCAGTAAAACTAATAGCAGCATTAATTCTATTTTGCAAGGCAGTTGCATGGTTATTATCCATAGTTTTAAAAGTTTCAATCACCGCAGGAATAGTCATTATTTTAGTAGCCATATCTTCTCGAGATGCTTGTAAAACCTCAGTATCTTCCCAAGCATCTATATAATATTTAGATGGTTTTTGCGATACAATACTTTCTCTATCGCTTACCCACCAATATTCTAAAGAAAGACGTATAATATGTTCGACACCCTTATCATCAACAGAATATTGTCTCATTGCACCTTTTATAATAAAAGCTGTCGTTTTACATACATCTCCCTCTTGTAAAAAATATTGATGCTTTCTGATTTTTTTAGGGATAAAGCATTGTTTAATAATTTCTTTTTCTTGCGAAGTCAGCAAAATTTCAGAATTGGATTCAATATAATTAAAAAGAATTTCGTGCATACTATCTTGTAATTACTCAATATTGATTTGATAAATCTAATTTATTAAAATATAACAATAGTGATCATAAAAGAATAAACTAAACTTAAAATAAAGTAGTAACAATAAAAAAACTCCCCTCAAATAGTATTTAACTTTTTGAGGGAAATACAAATAAATAATCTTTTTATGCTATAATAATTAGTTTAAAAATAGAACATAAGATTATCAAAACTAATACTTCCAGAAGCATCGCTTAATTTTGTTTCTGATTTTTTGATTTCTCCACCTATATAAAGTTTTGCAATTACTGTTTGGTTAATCCCCCCTAAAGTACTTGTACTAGTAGTTCTTAAATTATACCCCACAGATTGAGTAGTAGCTTCTGCTGTAAATTCCTTTGTCCAAGGTAAAGCCACATTGGTTTCTGTTATAAAAGTACCTGATTGATTTTGATATACAATAGTTACTTTTCCAGAATAATCTCCTGTAATTTCATATTTAACATTTCTACTCTGGGTAGGTGTCGTTTGATTTCCAGTATTACTATTACTAGATGTACAAGCGAACAAAAAAGGGATAAACAATAATAAAAATAATTTTTTCATACTAATACTTTAATTTTTTTAATTCTTCCATAAATCTATCTTTTGATAAATATTAATCTTCTAATGTCTTCATCAACGAAATTGAAGACTCTAGGCTTCCTACTCTACGAACAGGAAGTTGTAATTATTTGTTTTAAATCTAGCAAATCGGTTACTAATGAAGTACTGTAATACAATTTTATCATAGAGTCTTGAAAACATATACCGCTAAATAACAACAAATTACACTAGGACACTTAGTTGTTTTCTTTAAATATATATTCACGATGTTCTATACCCCATTCCATAATTTAATGAATTAAATACTCCATTTTTCTTCCATGTGGAGTGATTTCATATTCAACAGTTAAAGGCTTAGTATTCATAACTGTTCTTGTAATGAGTTTGTTTATTTCTAATTCTTCCAAATCTTTAGATAACTTTTTTGCTCCAATGCCATTTGTTGTCTTCTTTAACTCCATAAATCGCATTTTGCCATGAATAATTAGTGTTGCAATTATTTGTATTTTCCATTTACCAGATAATATTTCCATAGTGTCAGAAATGGCTCTTATTTCTCGATTACATTGTTCTGTTAGAATAATTTCTTTTTTCATTTTAGTTGGTCTTTTTAGTTTCCTTTAAGATACCAGTTTCCTACAGGAAACACATATCAAAAATATATTATTTGTATTTAAATTCGCTGAAAAAATAAATAAAAAATTACAACAAAATGAAAGCGAAATTTTTTTTCTGGATTGTAGCGGGAGCTTGTGTTATGATTCTTAGATGTTCGCTAGTTAAAAATGAAACTTCAAAAAATATGGAAAATACAACTAATACTAAAAAAACAGATACAAATTACGAAAACGGTTTTGGGTGTGATTTGAATACTGGAAAATGTACTACATCTTCAAATTCTAATGATGAAATTGAATCTTCCTTATCAAATGTTAAAAGTGGAAAGTTGATTTATGTGGGAGACCCAATTTGCTCTACTTGTTTGGCATTTTCGTCAGAAATCAAGGCGTTAAAAAAAGAATTTGAAGGAGAATTAAACTTTCAATTAGTATTAGGTGGGCTTAGACCTTATGGAACAGAGCCTATTAGTAATATGAGAGATTATTTGTTACCGCATTTTGATAACCTAGCTAAAATGACAGGGCTCCCAATTAATAATAAAGTCCTGTATGATAATTCATTTATCCTTAATACGGAACCACCTTCTAGAGCTGTAGTCGTAATGAGAGCACTTGCTCCTAAAGTAGAAAATGAGTTTTATGAAAGAGTGCAAAAAGCCTTTTATATAGATAATCGTAATACAAATTATGTAGAAGCTTACTTAGATATTGCAAAGGATTTTGGAATTAAAAAGGAAGTATTTAAAGAAAAATTTGAATCTAATGAGATAAAGGAGTTGGTGAAATCAGATTTTGAATTTGCACGCAAATTAGGAGTTAGATCATTTCCTACAGTGTTGCTTGAGTCAAATGGTCAATTTTCTGTTATTACTCAAGGGTATTCAAAAAGTGAGGTGATGATAAATAAAGTTAAAAGCCAGTTATATTCGAAACCAATAGAAAATTAAAATAGAAAAGATCAAAATTAATTTCAATACATATTGCAATGATTAAACCAAAATTAGATTTACCAATTAAATGCTTTAATATAGATCACTATACCTTGATTGTACCTAATGCCAAAGTTGTTTCTGACTTTCATCAAAATGTGCTAGGATACAAGTTAATAAACACAATTTTAGTTAATGCAGGTTCTGCTTCAGAAGGCAAACATGATATGCTGAACTATGTGCTTGGTTGGCCAAATAATGAAAAAGGGGTAATGGTAGTAACTGAAGGTCTAACTAAAGAGTCTATATTTCATAAGTTTTATGAAAAATTTGGGCAAGGTATACACCATGTGGCTTTTGAAGTAGACGATATTGAAGATATTTTTGAGCTATTAGTTACTCAAGGCATAGAAATGACTTCAGATAAAATATTAAGAGACCCATTATCAGGATTGAGACAATTTTTTATTTCAAATAAATATGCAGGTGTTTTCATTGAGTTGATTGAAAGAAAAAGTGAAACAGAAGATAAAACTTCCGAAAAACAAGGTTTCTTTACACATGATAATATGTCGGGATTAGCAAATACAATGAAGTCGTATTTAGATGATCCTAATTTGAAAAACGATGATGAAATTAAGTCTTTAGATAAAAAAAATTATTTTGAAGTTATAGAGAGTATTGAAGTTGATAGAATTGATAACATTCAAATTAATGTTGCGGAAGTTCAAAGTGCAAGAAACTTCTTGAACAATGTTTTAGGGTTTAGTATAGAAGGAGAAAAAATGGTAAACCCTAATGAAAAAGATAAATTTTTGAGCTTAAGTGAAATTCTGGAATCTAATAACGGAGTTATTCCAGTAGAATTATCATTAAAAACATTCAATTTTGAGAAAAGCAAAAATATTCTGGAATCCTTGAATTTAGATTTTAAAGTTGAAGGAGAAACCATAAGGTTAGAGAAAGAATATGCTGGGTATCCATTAACCTTATTGCATGACTAATATTTTTAGCGTAGAGGTTTTTGCAGAAAAAGTTAAATTAATAGAATTTTTAAAAAATCCTATTAATCTTAAATATTGGACGGTACATACCAATTTGGTTGTAGTTGAAGATGTGTGCTATGAACTTACTAGTGCTACTGGAGTAAAAACAAAAATAAGTGTAACCCATACAAATCATTTTTTAGATGATTTTCTTGATTTTACATGGATTTTAGAAGAGGAAATTAAAAAACAATTTCGATTTTTAATAAGAGATGAAATCAATGGTAAAATGAGTGTTCAGGTATTTATTCCTTCCACAATTTTAAATACAAAGCTATTTGATCTTCAACGCTTATTAAGTGTTGAGTTTAAAATCTTGGAAAAGCTTTTAAATGATGGAAAATATGAACTGACAGAATCTGAAAAAATGATAATGAATGAATACCATAATAAATATGTTGATGACAGAGCAAGTGTTACCTAAATTCGAAGGAAAATTTAGTAACGAAGAAGATGCCTTAGCAAAGGTAAAAACAGATTTTGGACAAATAATTACTGTAAATTCTCTTGGGTGTTTGAACCCTAAATCAACAGAAGATGTACAAAAGATAATAAATTATTGCAATAGTAACCAAATTCCTGTTAACACAAGGGGGATGTCTCATTCGGCAAGTGGTCAGTGTTTAGTAGATCAAGGTATTGTTATTAATATCAAGACTATGAATACTATTCTTTCAATAGATTTTGATGGAAAAACGGGTTCTGTTGTTGTAGAAAGTGGAATTACTTGGGAAAAACTGGTAAGAGAAACTTTAAAACTAAATGCAACCCCACCCACGCTTACAGATTGGCAAAAATTGACTGTTGGAGGAACTATCTCAACTGGAGGATTGGGCTTTATGAGTCATGATTCTGGAATTCAAGCAGATAATATACTTGAGTTAGAAGTTGTTACTGGAGATGGTGAAATTAGAATATGTTCGCCTACTGAAAATAGTGATCTCTTTAACCTTGTAAGGTCTGGATTAGGGCAGTTTGGAGTAATTACAAAGGTTAAAATAAAATTAAATCGTGCTCCAAAAATAATGCACGTTACAAAATTACTTATTGACAATACTAAAGAGTTTCATGATTTAAGTACGCAACTACTAAAAGAACCTGATTTTGAATGCATACATGCTTTTTTAATTCCAAATACAATGGTTGAATTTGGAAAGAAAATGGGACAATCCGTTGTTGCAGAAAATCCCGATTACTTTGCTGAAAAGTGCAAAAAAGAAGATGAATTTACTTTTTTTGTTGAATTGGTACAGTATGAGTATGAAGATCAAAATTTTGAAAAAAGGGAAATTCCTTTAGATGTTCTAAAACATAGTTATCAAGAAGATTTTTTTAGTTATGTGACAAAAGAACCACCTTTAATAATTACTGAAAAGGAGAAAGGAAAAACAGCTCATCCAGAGTTAGCTACATTTATCCCTTTTTCACAGTTTTCAGGTTTTATGAATGAATTTCTATCAATGCATAAAGCTGCGGATATGAGTGATGGTCCTGTTCTTTTTATTCCAATGAAATCGTCAAGCATTGAAACTCCTTTATTTGTAAAGCCTAAGGAAGATTTTTACTTTATTGGAATATTAAGAAATGCTTATCCAAATACAAATGAACGTATAGAATATTTAAATGAACTAAACAATCAATTGTATCAGATTGCTTTAAAATATGGAGGTAACAGATATCCTTGTGACAGTATCAATAAACCTGGAAACCCAGAAGAATGGGCAGTACATTTTGGAACCCAATGGGCAAATATGTCAGCTGGTAAAATAAAATTCGACCCAAATAATACATTTCAATCTATGCTAAATATTTTCCATAAATAGAATAGTTCAATTTATAATATGATTTTTTTAGATAAAAATGAGTTCCCGACTGACCTACCAAAAAGTATCAAGGAGGAGGTAATTAATGAGTTACTAATTTCTGACTGGAACAGATATCCAGTTGCAGAATCACAAGAACTCATAGCTCTAATTGCACAATTAAATAGTGTTCCAACTAATTCCTTGATGCTTGGCAATGGATCTTCTGGTTTAATTATGAGATTCTTAGGAAAGCTTTCAAAGCACTACAATAGAATTGTTACACCAAATCCAAGTTTTGAACTATTTGATATTTGCCCAAAATTATTCGGACTAAACCATATCACTTGGGATTTCAATAATGAATTAGATTACGATTATACTGGGTTTCCTAGAGCAAAGAATTCAATTTATGTATTTTGTACACCAAACAATCCAACAGGAACATTAATTGATCCTATATTTGTAGAAACTGAAATAGCTAACGATCCATCTAGTGTTTTTTTAATTGATGAGGCATATGCAGAATTTGCGAATGATTCCTATGCACATTTGACTCAAAAATATAACAACGTCATTGTTTTAAAAACATTTTCTAAAGCTTTAGGAGTTGCATCAATTAGATTAGGATATGCTATGTGTTCAGACACTATCAAGAACCTATTAAAAAAAGACGATCTTCCTTTTAAGTTCACACCGTTTACTATCATTTCCGCCAAAGTGTTACTAAATAATTTTGAAAAAGTTATTCAACCAAGAATTGAAAAAATAATTGAAGCTCGCGAAAAAATGTTTCATACTTTAAATGAAATGCTTTTAGAAGGGGATGTAAGAGTTTCTAAATCTTATGGAAATTTTATTCCAATTCGATTTTACAACGAGAACTTAAAGAATGAATTTATAAAGCGCTGTACTGATTCAAAGATATTGATTGGTAAAGTTAGAAATTTCCCTAATATTTTTCGAATAACAATTGGATTAGAAGAAGAAAATACTAAAATCATTCAAATTGTTGAAGATTTAGTTTTAAAGTCTATTTGTATAGGCAATGAAGTGTAATCGTTGATTAATCATTATTCTATAAATATGCAATGAGTCCCTATAGACTGCTGTCTGTTAGAGTGTGATAAAAAAAGTGTATTAATAAACATTTCTTTTACCTATTAAAACAAGAAAGCCAGAGCAATCGTTCTGGCTTTTTGTCTATAAACTGTGAAATATTAATATTTCAATAAATCCAATAATTCCGACTCAAATCGAACTTTTGGTAGATACTGATCTTCTAATGTTTTCATAAATGGAATTGCAGACTCTAAACTTCCTACTCTACGAACAGGGGCATCTAAATACTCAAAACAATTTTCCATTATCATTGAAGAAATATCACTAGCTACTCCACCGAACAATGTATCTTCTTGAAGAATAATTACTCGACTTGTTTTCTTAACCGAAGCATAAATTGCATCCCAATCTAATGGTTGAAGTGATCTTAGGTCTAACAAATCAGCTGAAATCTCAGGATTATTTTTTAACGTCTCTAATGCCCAATGAACACCTGCTCCAAAAGAAATAATTGTCACTTCATTTCCTTCTTTAATTAAAGATGCTTTTCCTAAAGGCAAAGTATAGTAATCTTTAGGAACATCTTGATAAACACTTCTATACAACTGCTTATGCTCAAAGAACATTACAGGATTTGGATCATTAATTGCAGTATTTAATAAACCTTTTGCGTCATAAGGAAAAGCTGGATAAACAACTTTTAATCCTGGAGTTTTTGTAAACCAAGCTTCATTGGTTTGTGAGTGAAATGGTCCCGCTTGAGTTCCACCACCACAAGGCATACGA
Organism: Limnohabitans sp.; assembly: GCA_030053945.1. Taxonomy (GTDB): domain Bacteria; phylum Bacteroidota; class Bacteroidia; order Flavobacteriales; family Flavobacteriaceae; genus Flavobacterium. The sequence continues at coordinate 8,865 of JASGCW010000048.1, read as the reverse complement.
ACTACAACATCGGATTTTTCACACCAACGATAATGTTGCTTCGCTAACAAATTCACAATTGGGTTAAAACCAGTAGATACGAAATCGGCAAATTGCATTTCAACCACTGCTTTATGTCCATTAATAGACAAACCGTTAGCAGCAGAAACAATAACACTTTCACATATAGGTGTATTACGTACTCGTTCCTTTCCGAATTTATCTACAAAACCATCTGTAATTTTGAAAGCTCCCCCATATTCAGCAATGTCTTGTCCCATAATCACTAAATTAGGGTGACGCTCCATTGATTGACTTAATCCTTGCGAAATAGCATCAATTACACGAATATTTTCGGTATCTCCTTTCGGTTCAATATTTTCAAATGTATAAGGTGCATAAACATCGTTTAGCTCTTCATCTAAATCGGCTACAATTTCAGGTTCTTCTTGTACTTTAGCCCAATCCGTATCAATTTCCTTTTTTATTTCAGCACGAATTTCCTCATCTTCTTCATCAGATAAAACTGCTGTAGCTTTAAGGTATCTTCTATAATTTTCAACAGGATCTTTTTCTGCCCACATATCCATCAACTCCTGTGGAACATACTTAGTCCCACTAGCCTCCTCGTGTCCACGCATACGGAAAGTTTTAAACTCTAATAACACCGGACGAGGGTTTTCAATCATTGATGCTTTTAATTTTGAAATTAAATTAAAAACATCTAAAATATTATTTCCATCAACTATATGACTTTCCATTCCATAACCTACTCCTCTATCTGCAAGGTTTTCGCAACGATATTGCTCATTTGTTGGTGTAGATAATCCATAACCATTATTCTCAATCACGAATAAAACTGGTAATTCCCAAACAGATGCCACATTCAAAGCTTCATGAAAATCTCCTTCAGAGGTGGCTCCTTCACCTGTAAATACAGCTGTAACTTTTCCGTTTTTAGATAATTTATTGGCTAAAGCAATTCCATCGGCTACTCCCATTTGAGGACCTAAATGCGAAATCATTCCAATGATTTTGTATTCCTGAGTACCAAAGTGGAAACTTCTATCACGACCTTTAGTAAAGCCATTTTTCTTCCCTTGCCATTGAGAAAATAATCTGTGTAGAGGGATTTCACGAGTTGTAAAAACACCTAAGTTTCTATGCATAGGCAAAATATACTCATCTTTATCTAAAGCAGTTGTAATACCTACAGCGATTGCCTCCTGCCCTATTCCTGAAAACCATTTAGATACTTTACCTTGACGGATAAGAATCAACATTTTTTCTTCTATAAGACGAGGTTTTAAAATATTTTTATATAATTCTAATAATTGAGCATTGGTAAGCTCCTTTCTTTCAAAATTCATTGGTCTTTTTTTTGGTCTGTCAAAATTAAAAAAAAATAACAGCAAACTTGATGTTTGTTAGTTTTTTTTAAACTGCTGAAAACTTTAAAAATTTCATATTTCTTTATAAAACCAATACAGAAGTTTTACTAAATTTTTTTAAAAAAGTATCTATGAAGCAATTATTTTATTTATTTTAAAGTAAAAACAAAACAAAGTAAATATAAAATATTTCATTTGTTATAAAAAACTCTAAAAATCAATAAATTACCCATCCTTTTTTCTTTAAACAAAAAAAATTCAGCTTGAGTAATTTTAAAATTCTATTTATTAATAATTCATTAATTTGAAAACTTTCGTGTAATTTTCGCCTTTTAGAGTTAAAATATAAACACCCTTAGGATAATTAAAATCTATACCATTTTCAGAATCTTTTAAATTCACTAGTTTAGTATCAATTTTTTTTCCGTCCATTGTGATAATAGATAAATCAAAGTATCCTCTCAAACTAGGAGACGTAAAAATTTTCAATTTTTTATCAAAACACGGATTAGAGATGCTCAGATTTTCAGAAAAAGTCTCAAAATTATCGGAACTCAGAGTTATTACTTGTTGTAAAGCAGCATAAGCATTTATACGACCTGATCCCATATATTGATCCCAACCTGGAGTGTCTTCTGTTGATAATCCTACCTGATCCTGAGCTGTACTTTTAAGAATATTTTTAATTTGCAAAGGTGTCAAAGAAGGAGATTTAGACTTTAGTAATGAAGCAGTTGCAGCCACTAATGGCGTTGCTTGTGATGTACCACCCCAGTAGGAATTATAATCTGTAGTTGAGGCAGTTCCTAGTCCCCAAGTATATTCTCCTGGCGCAACTACCGTTATATGATTACCGTAATTGCTACCCGAAGTCGCACTCCAAAAAAACGGATTTGTTCTTCTATCATTTGAATTTGTAGAACCAACAGCAATAACGTTATCCTTTGTTGCAGCATAAGCTGCAGGATAATATGGTGTATTGTTATTAAAGTTCATCATACAAGCGACAAATAAAACACCATTTGTTGCTGCATAATCTAATGCATTTGATATAGCTGTACTAGCCGAAGAACCACCAATAGACATACTTATAATTTTTGCTCCATTATCAACGGCATAATAGATACTATTTGCCATAGCTGAATATGTACCACTATTTGAACTATTTAATACTTTTAAAGGCATAATTTTACTATTCCAATTGGCTCCACAATAACCAACGGAATTATTTGCAATTGCTCCAATAATTCCGGTACAATTTGTTCCGTGTCCGTGATCATCAGAAGGATTATTATCCGAATTAACCCAATCCCAACCATTACGATCATCAATTAAACCATTACCATCATTGTCAATTCCATCAATTATTTCAGCTGTTTTAGTCCATATACGTGAAGCAATATCCACATGATCCATTTTCAACCCCGTATCAGATACTGCTATAATCAAATTAGGATCACCTGTTTCTATATCCCAAGCAAGTTCCATATCAACATCAGCATCGTTTACAGATGTGTAACTCATACCTCCTACAGTGAATGTACCATCATTAAACAAACCCCATTGTCTATTAAATAATGCGTCATTAGGAAATGTCGTCACATTTTTATTTTGAATACCTGAACCATAGGCAAGATAATCAGGTTCAACATAATCAAAAAAATTTGTTGCTTTATAAATTTCAATCAATTTATCAATCGAAATATTCTTATTAAATTTAAAAATGAATGTCTTAGTTTTTTTAAATTGTCCTATCGACTCAATTTTAACCAAACCATTTTCTTTATTTAAACCATCTAAGGATTTAATTCCAGTTTTGTTTTCATTTAAATTCAAATTGAATTGATTTAAATGTGCATCATTGATTTTTAAAATCAACTGATTTTCTTGAAATTTTATTGATTGTCCAAAGAATTGACAAGTAAAAAATAGAGCAATAAAAATAATTTTTTTCATCAGTTTAAATGTTTATTTGTTAGTTGTTAAATCCCGACAAACGGAACAAGGATACTATCAACTTTTTATAATAGCTATTTAGAAATAAATATTAGAATATGAACCTATTTGAAGTATTTCTAATTAAACATATATACCCTCACTTTACAAAAATAAAAAAATAACAGTAAATTTGATGTTTTTAATAATTTTTAAATTGTTAATAACTTTAAAAATTTCATAATCATTTTTATATTTATATTTGTGAATTCAAGGCGTTAGCCAAATTTAAGTTATTAACAAAAACTAAGACAATGCAAAAAATTCCTAGTGTTGACTTACGTGATTTCCTATCGGATGACCCGGTACGTAAACAAAAATTTGTAAATGAAATCGGAAAAGCCTACGAAGAAATTGGTTTCGTAGCATTAAAAGGTCACTTTTTAGATGACAAATTAGTAGAAGATTTGTATAGCGAAGTTCGCAACTTCTTTAATTTGCCTCTTGAAGTGAAATCTAAGTATGAAATCCCAGGTATTGGAGGACAAAGAGGTTATGTTTCTTTTGGAAAAGAACATGCAAAAGGTCGTTCTGCTGGCGATTTAAAAGAATTTTGGCATTTTGGTCAGTATGTATCTGAGGGGTCAAAATGGGCTGGAGAATACCCTGATAATGTTGAAGTTACTGAATTACCTAAATTCAATTCGGTTGGTAAAGAAGCATACCAAATGCTTGAAAAAACAGGTGTTTATGTATTAAGAGCATTAGCACTGTTTGTTGGATTAGATGAATTCTATTTTGATAATTTTATAAAAGACGGAAATTCAATTTTACGTCCTATTCACTACCCTCCTATTACTGACGAGCCTAAAGATGGAGCTGTACGTGCAGCTGCTCATGGTGATATTAATTTAATCACTCTATTAATGGGCGCTCAAGGTAAAGGTTTACAAGTTCAAAATCACAATGGAGAATGGATTGATGCTATTGCTGAAGCAGATGAGTTAATGATTAATGTGGGTGATATGTTATCACGTCATACTAATAATAGATTAAAATCAACTATTCATCAAGTAGTAAACCCACCAAGAGAATTATGGGGAACTTCACGTTTTTCTATTCCTTTCTTTATGCATCCTGTTAGTGATATGTCTCTAAACTGTTTGCCAGAATGTATTGATAGCAATAATCCTAAATTGTATGAGGATATAACTGCTGGTGAATACTTAAATGAAAGATTAGTAGAATTAGGACTGATTAAAAAATAAATAAAACTTAAAATTCCAAATTCCAATTATTACACTTCGTTTATCTAAGTGTTGGAATTTGGAATTTTGTTTTTGCAATTTTAAAAAATATGGATTTACAAGACCAATTAAAAAATTTATTTCCGGATCATATTCCTTCTAATGAACCAGAAGAAACAGCGGAAATTGAACACGAATTATATGTTCAAAAAGAACCAATGATTTGTAAATACGAAAAAAGAAAAGGAAAACCAACAACCATAATCGCTGGATACGAAGGCGAAGACGAAGACTTCAAATTATTAGCCAAAGAAATTAAAAATAAATTGGCAGTTGGCGGAAGTTTTAAAGATGGAGAAATCATTATTCAAGGAGATTATCGTGATAAAATAATGAATATCCTAAAAGAAAAAGGATTCAAAGTTAAACGTGTAGGCGGATAAATCTTGTCAATTCGAGATTTGAAATTTGAGATTAATTTCAAATCTCAAATTAATAATTTCAAATTTTAAATATGATTAAAAGTTCAGAATTAATATTAAACCCTGATGGTAGTGTATATCACATTAATTTAAAACCAGAACAGGTAGCAAATGATATTATCTTTGTTGGTGATCAAAATCGTGTTGAAAAAATCACCCAATATTTCGATTCTATTGAATATTCAACACAAAAACGTGAGTTTAAAACCCAAACTGGAATTTATAAAGGCAAGCGTATTTCAGTAATATCAACCGGAATAGGTCCAGATAATATTGATATTGTAATGAATGAATTAGATGCATTAGTAAATGTCGATTTAGAAACACGTACAATAAAAGAAGAATTAACCTCATTGAATATAATTCGAATAGGAACATCTGGTTCATTACAAGCTGATATTCCAATAGACAGCTTTGTAATGTCTAAATACGGATTAGGGTTAGACAATATGCTTCGCTCCTATTTAATTGAGGAAATTTCCGAAAAAGATATCGAAGACGCTTTCATTTCTCAAACAGATTGGGATTTACGCAAAGGAAAACCTTATGTGATAGCTTGTAGTGAAACTTTAGAAAATAAATTAGAAAGTGATAAAATTTTCAAAGGTTTTACAGGAACTGCTGGTGGGTTTTATGGTCCTCAAGGGCGTGTTATACGTCTAAATATTCAAGATCCAGAATTAAACAGTAAAATGGATGCTTTTAACTTTAATGGGATAAAAATGACAAACCTTGAAATGGAAACAGCAGCAATTTATGGTTTAGGGAAATTATTAGGACATCAATGTTTATCACTTAATGCAATTATTGCAAATCGTGCTAATGGAACATTCAGTGAAAATCCTTATAAAGCGGTAGATGAGCTTATAGAATATACACTAAATTGTTTAGCTAAATAATGTGGGGAGCTTAATCAAAACTTTCATTTTTGGTTTAGGTGGAATTAGTCGTTATCTTTTTTTTCAACTTATAAATTTATTTTTACCTAGTAGATTTTCTAAAAATATTGATGATTACTTAGTAAAGAATGAAGATAGTAGAGATAAAAACGGTCTATCAACTCCTGAAAAAAAATTAATCATAGGTGTAATATTAATTTTACTAATAATTCTATTACTTGAAAAACTAGAATCCAAATAATATCAAAATGGCACATTTTTTCTCACATCAAATTGAAGAAATTCTTAAAGAAACTAAAGAACGCTTTCTTCAAAATATAAATATTGATTATGAATATAAGCCAAGTCCAGAAAAATGGTCAAAAAAAGAAATTGTTGGTCATTTAATAGATTCAGCTATGAATAATACACGTAGGTTTACCGAATCGCAATTTTCAACAGAAACTTATCTTGTTATGGCATATAATCAAGATGAATTAGTTAAAGTGAACAAATATCAAGAATATAACACTATTAAATTATTTAAACTTTGGTATCGATTAAATAAACATATTGCATTTATTTTAAAAGATATTTCGGAAGAACAACTAAAAACAAAAATCAATTTATATGATTTATCAATTTGTGATTTAGAATTCTTGATTGAAGACTATATCACTCACTTAAGATATCATTTAAAACAACTATTTGAAGAATGAAATTAATACTAGAAACTCCTCGCCTGTTACTACGCCCACTAGAAATATCAGATGCACAAGCTATGTTTGAAATGGATAAAAACCCTATAGTACATAAGTATCTTTGGCAAAATCCAGTAAAAGAGATAGAGGAAATTAACAAAGTAATAGAAATGGTTCAAGCACAATATAAACGAAATAATATTGGACGCTTCGCTACAATTCTTAAAGAAACTGGTGAATTTATAGGGTGGACAGGAATAAAATTTGTCGATGATCATACAGAAAATGGCAATACAAATTTTTATGATTATGGTTATCGTTTAAACGAACCTTTTTGGGGTAAAGGTTATGCAACAGAAGCAACAAAAGCTTGGTTAGAATATGGTTTTAACGAAATGAATATAGAAACAATGCACGCTTATACTCATTTCCAAAATGAAGCTTCGAATCATATCTTGAAAAAAACAGGTTTTGAATTTATGGAAGAATACACTGCTGAAGACGGCGTACAATGGAATTGGTGGAAATTAATTAATAATTCTTCAAGCCAAAAAACACTATCGAGATAAGAAAAATTATAAGCAGAAAAATTATAATTTGGTAAATATGATATAAATTAACTTTCATAGGTATAAAATTTGATTTATCAATAGGTCACTCCCGATAGATAACTATCGGGAGGTATCGCTTTTATTCATTACTATTTGAATACGCTAACCACTAATCTACAGCAATTTAAGAATTATCTCTATTTAAGAATTTTATCTATTACATCCGATTTTGAAATCATATTTTTAGATTGGTCTAGCAAATAAAAAGTTGGTGTTGCTTGAATTCCGTAATCAACAGCAACTTTACTTTGCCAGCCTTTAAAATCAGTGTAATGCCAAATATTTTTATATTTTTTTATTTCCTCTGCATATGGTTGCTGGTTCCATTCGATTCCAATTGCAACAACAGTAATATTTTTATCATCTTTTGCTAATTGATCTAGTTTTGGCATAGCTAACTTACAATGATCGCATTCACTAGACCAAAATACTAAAAGTGTTTTCTGAGAATTTATAGAGTATAAATCTTGTATTTCATTAGATGCATTTCTCCATGCTATATTAGGCACTTTACTTCCAACTTTAATTTTTTCGTAAGTTTCTAAACGAGATAAATAGTCTTTCAAGTCTTTGTCTTTCAAGAAATTTAACAATATGTTTTTATATCTTAAATCGATATATTTTACTAAATCTTCCGCTCCTATCTCCCTAAAACCAGTTAACAAATAACTAATGGCAAAATTTTTAGTATTTACATTATTCGAAAATGAAGTTATAATTTCATCAACAGCTTTTGTCAAATCTGCTTTAATTTCCGTTTGATAAGAACTTTGATTATTTTTTGTGTAAAATCTTAAAAAATTTAAGATTTTATCAAAATAAAAAGGTGTGTAAAGCAATTTTTCATTTGTCGTATCAACATCCTTCCAGTAATTTAGAAACTTCAGTTTTTCTAAATCATTATCACTTTGATCAAAATTTTGGATGAAAAAGAAAGTTGAATTTTTTATTAATTGATTTGACCAGTAAAAGTTTTCTTTGGACTTTTTCAAAAACAATTCTTTATTTTTTTTCAATAATTCTAACTCATTGAAATATTCATTTTTAACCTTGGAATAAATTGCTTCATCTTTAGATGGAAAATTTTCAAGATAGAATTGATTAATTGATATTTTTTTCAAGTATAATTCTTGAAAATTTAAGAAATCATAGTACAACTTATTTTCTTCAGATTCCTTAAAAATTATTTGCCCTTCCTTTTTATCTAAATCACATTCAAAAACAATATTGTTTTCTCTGTTATTTATTATTAAATCAAAATATGTCTCAGAATTTTGTTCTCCTAAAAACAATCTATAAACACCGTTAGGAGTATCTTCTAAAATTTGTATTTCAAATGTATTATCCTTTAAAACAGCAGTTTTAAAATTTTGAATTGTGAAAAAATATTTCTTTAAAATAACCTTTTCAAAATTAACATTTCCTTTAAAACTACCTTTTATTGTAAGGCTATTAGCAAATGATGACAAGCAAAAAAATAAAATTAAATAAGTAATTTTTATCCTCATAACAGCTTTTTCAAAAATAAAATTATGTTAATTTGATAAAGGACAGTTTCCTGCCCTTTATCTCAATCAACCAAAATACTCATCTTATAACTAATAAATATAAGAAAAAATCAATCTTTCAAACATCTTACAG